>JANQLH010000296.1 GCA_028280735.1 SAR324 cluster bacterium
TTTTCACCATATTCAGACCTCGATTATTGGAGGACATTATTCTGATTTTGTGATTCAAAAATATTGTTTCCCACATATTTTAGGAACTTCACCACAATCCTTTCATCCATTTACTTTCAGTCCTCAATTGTGGAGGATATCTGTCTGATCATTCTGATTTTAAAAAAAAGTTTCCCACACTCAGATTATGGTTTTCTTGTAAGGTAATGATGCAGATAGGATAACTGGTGGGACATTCTATAGATCTTCAGTGGCGGTAGGTCTATAAAATCAGAAATGGGGGTTCAACCATGAGATAACCCAACTGTGATGCTTTGAGAAGTATTTTGCGACCCAATTGCACTCATAGCTTAGTAGCCAGGGGGCCCTTGGAACCCCTCTACTGATCTTATTTGAAAGATTGCATGCAGGAGTTGAGACCAAGTGCACAATGTTTGGCTAAAATGTCTGAAGGCTAATTGAGCCTTTTTAAGTAGTTCTGGGGAAAAAACAATACTACAGTGTCTGGCAGCTATAGAAACATCAGTTTGATCACGTCACAGTTTTGTAAGACTTTGCCATGAAAGGGTAAATGAGGCTCTGCTCCACTAACTCTGTGATGGCGTCCAGTATGGATGCTGGGGGGACGTTCTGAAAGGCCTCTTTCTCCTGGATGGCCTTTCCCATCTTATACTCCCAGCTATGACTCTCGCCATGTACCAGTTGGCAATGCTCTTACGTTTAACCAGGGCCGGTATGAGAGAGATTTTAACTGAAGATTTTATTAAAACCGCCTGGTCCAAGGGTCTCGCTCCACGAATTGTCATTTTTAAACATGCTCTTCGCAACGTCCTAATACCTGTTGTGACAATCACAGGCCTACAATTTGGTGAGCTCATCGCTTTTTCACTGATTACCGAAACCATCTTCCAATGGCCGGGTATGGGTAACCTGTTGCTGTCTTCCATTTATGAATCAGACCAGACGGTAATTGTTACCTACATTATGGTTGCCGCGTTTATTATCATTGCCGCCAATATCGCCGTTGACATACTTTATGCCGTGATTAATCCCAAGATACGCTATGAATAACCGAAAAATTCAATCAAAAATGCTGTACAGTTATCTGCATGATCCTTCAGCCATTATCGGAAGTGTCATCCTCTTGATATTTGTACTGGCAGCATTCCTGGCACCCTGGATAACACCGCAAAACCCTTATGATCTAAGTGCTGTCAGTCTTGAACATTTTTTGACACCGCCTGTCTGGATGGAAGGTGGAACGGCACCTTACCTTCTTGGTACTGACGATCAAGGCCGTTGTATCTTGAGTACGATTATTTACGGATGTCGAACCTCCCTGGTTGTGGCCTTTGGAGTAGTTTTTATCGCGGGACTGTTTGGAATTACCTTGGGACTGCTCTCGGGATATTATGGCGGCATGTTGGATTCGATCATTATGAGGATTGCCGATACCTTCTATTCTTTTTCCACAACTTTGTGGGCAATTCTGTTTCTGGGAATTTTTAAGGGCGGCAGCATTTTTATTGTCATTGTAGCGATCTGTATCGCCGGATGGGTCAAATACGCCCGGACCATGAGAGGCAGTGTGCTGGATATCAAAGGTGCCGCGTACATCATGGCAGCCAAGGCAACCGGATCAAGCGATAAGCGGCTGTTAATAAAACATCTGCTGCCAAATGCCATTCCACCCATATTTGTGATTATTGCCGTTGACTTGGCAGTGGTCATCATGTTGGAGGCAACCCTTAGTTTCCTTGGGGTGGGAGTTCCACTGACAGAACCTTCCCTGGGTATGATGGTGGCAATCGGCAAAAACTATGTATATGCCGGAATGTGGTGGATGATCGTTTTTCCGGGCTCTGCCCTTGTTTTATTAGTGGTCGGCATCAACCTATTTTCCGACTGGTTGCGGGAGGAACTGAATCCTAAGATTGAGCGATAGAATGTGGTGTTCAATCTCATTTCTCTTATCCAAATAATACCGGTTTACATAAGATGAACAACCTTTCCGAAACAGATTTAAACCTTAAACACCAAAAAATAGCCTTCACCGGCGGACGATTGATCTGCGGTTCTCGCAAGGGCGCTATTGAAGACTCGGTCATACTCATTGAAGGTGATCGCATAAAAGCAGTTGGCGAAAATGGCGAGACTCCTATTCCTGCCGCTACCACCAAGATCGATATTACCGGTAAAACAATCATGCCGGGATTAATCGATGCCCATGTCCATGCCGGAAACCTGGAAGTTTCCATGAAAAAAACAGCTGATATTCTGCCTGCTGTTTACGTTTTGAGAGTCGCTCAAATTCTGGAAACCGATCTGCAATTGGGATTTACCACCTTGCGTGACGCCGCGGGATTGGACTGGAGCTTCAAGGTGGCTGTCAACCAGGGGTTGATTCGAGGACCACGACTGTTTATTAGTGCCAACCCCATGACTCCTTCAGGGGGCCATTTTGATGAAAGAGGCCGATCACGTGAGAATCCGTTGCCTCGCAACAGCCTTGGGATTTATCCGGAAATCAGGGATGGAATCAATGATGTTCTGATCGGCACCCGCCAGGTCATACGTCGTGGTGCGGATCAGGTAAAGGTCGCTGCCGATGGCGGAGTTTCTTCACCAACCGACCAACCCGGCGAATGGCAATACTCCGTGGAAGAGCTTAGAACGATTGTTGAAACGGCAAAAGCTTCCGGAAAGTATGTCATGGCCCATGCATACGGTCCCAAAGCGATAATGAATTGTTTGGAAGCAGGTGTCAAAAGCATCGAGCACGGAAATCTGCTTGATGAAGCCTGTGCTGCCAAGATGGCGGAACAAGGTGCTTATTACGTGCCTACACTCGTTACCTACGATATTTTAGCCGATGAAGCCAGTGATGATTTAAGTGATTTCTATCTGGAAAAAAATGAGTTAGTCAGACAAGCTGGCAAGCAAGCCGTTGAGATGGCCATGGCTGCAGGGGTTAACATTTGCAGCGGTTCGGATATTATTGGTCCGTTTCAACATCTAAAAGGACGGGAGATTCGCATCAAAGGCGAAATCATGGGGGCTTGGAAGGCAATCGTTTCGGCTACAAAAACAAATGCTGAGTTGATCGGCATGGAGAAAGAGCTGGGAACCCTTGAACCGGGCAAACTAGCGGATTTAATCGTGTTGAATGGCAACCCGCTGGAAGACCTTTCAATCTTTGAAAAGACTATGGAAAAAGCCCAGGTTGTCATGAAAGAAGGCATGTTGGTGAAAAACCTGCTTTGATATGAAAAGTGATAAGCGCTAAACCAAAAACCAGTTGATTTTCATTGCTTTTTCAACCATTGGAAAAACTTTGAAGTATACTCATCGAACCTCGGATTGATCTCGGGTTTACCGTTGCTCGATATCTCATTAAAACCGTGATCGCAGTTTCTGCAGATTTCTAAGGTTAAGTTCTTTTTTCCAAGACGGGCAAATTCCACCGGCACTATTATGTTTCCCTCGAAAGGAGAAGCTCTATCCTTTGAACCAATGGCATAAAATATTGGAATACCCAATTTAACGAGGTCGTTTTTCGGTGAATAATCAAAAAATCCGGTCCACATCTTGTACGTATGTCCCCTCCAAAACTTGGTGGTTGAGTCGGCATCTTGGTTAATATCTCGCAAAATCTGCAGGTAATCATCGAGATCGTTAAGCAACTCCTCTGAATGATCTCCTGCGTGCTTCTCATCATTTAAGAGGTTGAAAGCAGGATCATAAGCTTGTGAAAGGCTTCCACCTAAAAAACAAGCTAAATGAGTAACCTCATCGTTTTGAGCAGCGACCTTGGGTGCCAGGTAAGCGCCCTCGGAAAATCCGACTAAAATGATTCTCTTTTTGTCTACCCATGGTTTCTTCAAAAGTTCTTTAATTACCAGTGAAGCCGTCTCTGCTCTGTAACTGAAATCCATCAACTCATGGTACACCCGGGGCACTTCGTCGTTCGAATCCCCATAAAACGGTATTCCCGGCTTGCTAATGACAACAAAATAATAACCTTTTAGCTGTTCTTTGCTGAAAACAACGGTTGTGGCCGTATTGTCACCCGACTTCCAAAAAATGGGGTACGGGCCTGATCCCTGAAGGAAGACGATAACCGGCTTTTTAGACTCAGTTTTTCCGTCAGACAGCAGAACATGATAATTGATAACTATTGGTTCTGCTGCAATTTGGAAGTGTGTAAATCCGAAATCATCTGCCTTCGCAAGATTAGCAAGTCCGAATAAAATAACCAATAAAACTAGCTGATTAGACTTCATTTCAGTGTCGTCCGGCAAGATTTATGAAGTATTCAACATTGTTTTTTTATTGCCTTGATTCACTGCACTCCACAGGTGTAGGTTATAACAGCCTGGAGTGAGAGGCGGAACGCCGGTTCAAAAAGCTGATGTGAAACATGCGCTAAAAGGGCATATCAACTGTAAAAGAGTAATTACACTTATTTTTTTAGTTTATAGAGAAAATGACACTGCGGATCACCCTGCATGATAGTGCCCTTGCGTTCTAATTCCAGATCCGGACTAATACCGGAAGCAATGGAGAAATCATGGGCACAGACAAACCTGTAACCCAGCTCGGCTTGGCCAAGCTCCTTGTAGAATTCTGCATACTTGCAACCTGTCACTTTGTACTCAAAAGCCTCAGATGTCTGTTGGATGATTTCGTATTCAATGGCATGGTCCATTGAATAGTAGGAGGTTGCGGCAGCTATTTTATCCGCCGGGTTTCCGGGAATCATGTCCTTAATCTGTCGGCCCGCATTCTTGCCCCACTTTTCTAGGGCTCTATGCATAATTGCCTGGGCTTTTTCTTCACCCATTTCCGCTTTTAATTCTTCAAAAACAGGTATCAGCACCTGCGCCTGGGCTTTTGTTTGCTCTAAAATTGATGAGTTCATATTATCCCCCTATATTCAATAATTATTACAGGTAAGTAAGCAATTTACTGAAAATGCAATTTATCATGTTTACTGTTTTTCGTTGATTTGGATTTATGCAGGAACGCTGCACTTATTGCCCAACCAGTCATAAACCCTGCAACGTGTCCTAATTTGGGATGGCCGGCATAAATCAGGTCTATGATTAATGCTGGTAAAACAGATATACCAATTACTACTTTCAATCGAAGTGTGGTGTCAATTTTCTTCCAAAACAAAAAAGCACCAAACGCAGCGACTCCCATTACCGCTTGTGAAGCCCCTGTTCCCAAATTCCATGGTGGTTCTACAGTTAGAGTGGCCACCAAGGTCCCGCAAACACCCGAGATAAACCAAAGTATAAAAAAGCGGATAGGCCCTATATATTTTTCAAGAATCAAACCAAGCAAAAAAAGTGACAGGACATTGAAAAACATATGAGGCTGTTTAAAATGGATTAACTGAGACACAAATAAACGCCACAGTTCCCAATTCCACAGGTGCTCAAAAGTAATCCCTCCGTACGGTTCCAATTCAAAATACTTTATCTTTCCAAATAATGTTCCACTGATCAGGAAATTGACATATAAGGAACAAGCTATTGTAAGCATAGATAATGCTATGGTGAGGTAAGGAATCTTCTGTGGCTTCATAATCTTTTTATATTCTATTTTGCGTTCAATCTAAGTTTTATTATTCTTACCATGTTTTTGAAATCAGGTAAGAATTCACTGATTATCCTCACGATTAATTTTTGTCTCTCTCTGTCAAGCCCATTCATTTTCTACTTCCGTCATCCGCTTCTTTGTTGTTCTGGCCGGTCCAGTTTAGTTTTAGCTCCTGGGAATACCTGGTTTGAGTGTCATCCAACGGAAAGTGATCACACTCAAACTATGTTCCGCACAATAAGATATTATGTAAACAGGGGACCTGAGATTATGTTTGTCCTGTTTGATATAAAATAGGTGTTTCCCTATGGTGAACTCTTTTTTTGCAACCGGGGTTCATAAATACCAAATCCATCCAATAGTAAACTGGCTGAAATATGGCCCCTTTTTAACAGAGGTAAATATGCAAAAATTAAATAAAATCAATCAATCAAGAGAACAATACTTATCGTTTTTACACGCTTTAATTTTTAAAAACCAATATTTATCGTTTTTACACGCTTTAATTTTTTATTGCTTAAATTATTTTTTTATATAAGATATAAATAATGATTTATCGTTTAGAAACGTTTTACCTTACTAAAATGCAAATTTGAAAAAATCCAATCAACATGAGAATTTTCAGATACTCAGTCCGTTAAAAAACGACAATGGCAAATAACAGACACATTTCATCGCATTGTAGAGCCTTTTGCTTTTTATTTTTCAACTTTTGATATCTCGCTATTTATTTCGGCTATATTTAAAGATGCTACCAAGCAGTATATGTAATTAAAAAAAGAATCTGGTTACAAATCATCATCAATCATATTATGTAAGTAAACTCAAATTGTTTTTATCGCTCGCGTTTTAGGGCTATCAAATTGTTTAGCACCTGTTAGCTCCACAATCGTTTCAAAAACAAGAATAGAGCCTTATTTTATAGTATTACGGGGTGAGGGAGTTCCTAGCGTGAGTTTACGAATTATCAAAAGAGCATTCTGTAACTATATGATAAATATGGTAAAGTCATAGGAGCTACGTACCCCCTAACTTGCAGAGAGAT
>JANQLH010000311.1 GCA_028280735.1 SAR324 cluster bacterium
GCCTTCGAAACATAGAGGAAGGAAATATGAACGCCCTGCCAGGGTTGGTTTTTGTGCGCGGTTTCATCAGAAACTATGCGAAACTACTTGGTTTGGAGAGTGATTGGATGATTGAGGCGTTAAATCAAACCTATGCATCGGGCACTGATTCCGCTCCCCCAGCGCGCGAACATTCCTACAATCAGGATGAAAGCTCTTCCGAACCCAAAAACAATGTATTCTTTTATTCTTTTGGTGTAGCAGCTGTCCTGGCAATTATCCTGGTGGTATTCGTGGTTTATAAGAGACCTTCCAACCAGTTAAGCCTGAATAGTGAATCGGTGGAAACAGTACAGGCGATAGCTCCCCAGGAGGAGATTACTGAAACTGTTGTTAATGCATCACCTACCGGGTCCGAAGGCAGTGCTCTATCTGCAGAGGCCGCTCAAGTCGCGGCACCAATCATAAGTCCCCTTACACTTACTCTTGTGGCCCTGGAGAACGAATGGATTCGATTGGCCATCGATGAACAAGATCCTTTTGAGCTGAGGTTGAAAAAAGGTGAGAAATACGAATGGCCGGCTGAAGAAGAGTATGCCTTGATTCTCACCTCAGGCAAAACAGCAACTATCCACCTGAATGGTGAAGAAATTGTCGAACGTGAATCATATTTGGATCAGCTTTTTGAAGTTAAACTAAACAAGTTCACTTTAAAGCAAATCAATAACAGATAAACAATAAAGCAACCAATTCATGAAAGCACTTGTACTGGCAGCAGGTCGTAGCAAAAAACTTTCACCGTTCTCAGACACCAGGCCAAAATCGATGATCACAATCTCCGGAAAACCGATTCTGGAGACTATTCTGACGCAATTAAAAGAAACCGGTATTGAAGAAACTTGGATTGTTGTTAATCACCATAAGTCCATCATCCAGGAGCATTTTAAATACGGTAAATCCCTCGGATTAAAGATAGACTATATCCATCAAACGGAAGAAAAAGGTATTGGTCACGCAGTATCGCTCTGTGAATCCGTAATAGGGGATGACGAGCATTTCTTGCTGATATATGGTGACGCACTGATGGTAGGCAATCCCTTCAAACCTTTGATCTCCAGGTTCTCCCCTTCTTCGTCTAAATCTTTAGCTACGGTCAGTCACCCTCTTTCAGACGGAGCATACGGAAACATCTACCTGGGGCATGACATGACCATTTCCAAATTTGTCGAAAAGCCTGAAAGCAAAAGACTTTCGAACTACATATTTGGTGGAAGTTTCATACTGCAAAATAGTTGTTTTGATTATTTAAAAGCCAACGAACTGAATATGGTTTCGTATTACAGTTCCCTCATATCAAACGGGCAATTGGAAGCCTCTATCTGGGAAGATTCCTGGATCGACATCAGCAGGCCCTGGCATATATTAGCTGCCAATCAAATGATGATGAAACCATGGGAAATGTCCATTGTTCCGAGTTCAGTCCATTTGGACGCCAATGTTAACATTAAGGGAACAGTACAGTTTGGGGAAAATGTTCATGTCAGTTCGGGTACTACCATCGTTGGACCTTGCTACATTGGAGACAATGTATACATCGGCAATAGTGCGTTGATCAGGAAGAACTCATCCATCGGTCCAAATTGTAAAATAGGCTACGGAACGGAAATTAAAAATGCTGTTCTTTTCGGTAACTCTACTGTTGGTCGGCTTTCATTCATTGGCGACAGTGTTTTGGGAGAAAATGTCCAACTCGGATCTAACACAGTAACCGTGAACTACAATACCTTGGGAGATCCTATTTATTATCATTCAAAAGATGAAGATCCAATAGAAACCAACCTTGATAAACTTGGCGCATTTATTGGAGATGAATCCAAAGTGGGAACAGGGCATCGGATCGCACCGGGAACACCAATCGAATCCGGGCAAACAATACCAGACCTGATTTCCATATCCCGGGAAACATTAAAATAACTACAGGGAACCCAAACCTGATAACTCAAATTTAAACCGATAGATCAACAGCCAATTTACCGAAACATCGACCAAAATGATCTTAGGTCAGGTTGTTACAAGATCTGTCGGTAGGCGAAGGAAAAAAGATGTGCGGAATTAGTGCAATTGCCAGTCATAAACTCGTTTCCCATAAATTGTTGATGACACTGCAAAACCTGGAGTACAGGGGATATGACTCATGCGGCATGGCATTGTTTAACGATAATAAGATCACCCTAAGAAAAAACATCGGTACTGTCGATGAAGTAAATTCCCTGGAAAGATTTGAGGGCATGGAAGGAACACTGGGAATTGCACATACCCGTTGGGCAACCCATGGTGGAGTGACGAAAGAAAACTCTCATCCCCATTTTTCCAACAACGAAGAATTTGTAATCGTTCACAATGGAATAATTTCAAATTATCAGCAGATTCAAAGCAACCTCAAGGATAAAGGGTATCGTTTTTATTCAGAAACCGACACGGAAGTGTTTTCCAATCTGCTTGAGGAAGAATACAGCAAAACTAAAGACGTCGAAACCGCATTTTGCGATGCGATAGAAAAGCTGGAAGGATCGTTTGCCATTGCCATGATCACCATTCATCAACCAGATACAATTTTTGCGGTTAAAAAAGATTCACCGCTGGTCATTGGTATAAATGATGGTGTTAATTACGTTAGTTCCGATATTAATGCGTTTATCTCCGAAACCAGGGATACCATTATTTTGGACGACTATGATTATGTTCTGATAAAAAATGACGATTATGAAATCAAAAACCTGAAAACACGCCAAAAAGTATCAAAACAAATTGTTCAGGTGCAATGGGACAGGCAGACTGCGCAAATGGGTGGTTTTTCGCATTATATGTTAAAAGAGATTTTTGACCAACCTATGACAGTCAGGAATGCGTTGAACATCCCCGCAGCGCAGATCGAATCCATCGCGGAGAAGTTTATCACGAGAAAACAATCTTTTTGCGTCGGAGTTGGAACGACTTATTATGTGGCTATGGTTGGAACGTACCTTTTTTCGGAATATGCTGATTTATATGTCCCCAGTATTTCCGCCGACGAGTACCCAAGTTTGATCCCGTGTTCCCATGATGATCATGTTTTATTTTTTTCCCAAAGTGGTGAAACTTATGACACGCGAATGGCAATTCGGGCTGCAAAAAGTAAAGGGGCTGCTACCTCAGCGGTTGTTAATGTAGTCGGATCATCTATCAGTCAGGAAGTGGATGATTGCATCTTTCAGGGATCGGGACCGGAAATTTGTGTGGTCTCCACAAAAGCTGCCGTTTCGCAAATCATCATCCTCTGGCAGATTGCTTTGGAGGTCGGGGTGTTAAGAAATAAACTATCACGAAAAGCTGCTGATAGTTTTAAAGACAAGTTTAATGAATTCTCCGAAACAATTGAAAGGGTGTTGAACGAAGAATCGGGGAATATCCGTAACCTGGCAAAGGAAACCAGTCATATTGCCAACTGGTTGTTTATGGGAAAAGGCATTTATTATCCCATTGCACTTGAATCAGCCCTGAAAATGAAGGAAGTCACCTATCTTCATGCGGAAGGTCTTCCTGCCGGATTTTTAAAGCATGGCACCTTGGCAATGGTGGACGAAAACATGTACAGCCTTTTTTTCCTGCCTTTTAAGGACGATTCCGATTTATACAAATCAACACTGATGTCGATCGAAGAAGTAAAGGCAAGAAATGGTAAAGTCATCGGATTTTGCTCTGAAGAGGATCACGAGATCTCCAAGCTATTGGATCATGCTTTGTATATTCCCCGGGGCAATCCGGAACTTACTCCTTTAATTCAGCTGATTATTGCACAACTGTTTTCTTATTATTCTGCACTTAATCTTGGTTTGAATATCGATAAACCCCGAAACCTGGCTAAATCAGTTACCGTGGGATAATGGACCCGGCAAATTTTGATCTTCATATTTTTGACATCGATGATACGCTGGTCAACACAAAAGAAGCTTACTGGTTTGCCCAGGAAGCCGCCCTAAGAGAAGTTTATCCGGAGGTCGGCGAAAACAAAATCCAGGCTCTCCTCCCCAGGTTGAAATGGTTATGTGCAACATTTGGTTCCGGCAACGTTGAGGAGTACTTTTCCGCTTTTCTTGCATCAACATCCGACATTTTTCCTCTCGGTTCAAAGCGGCTGAATGCGATATTAACAACATACCACGATACTTTCGGATCTCAATTCACATCTTTCAAGCATGTCGAGGTTTATTTAAGGTATTTGCTGGATATTCAAAAAAAACTCGCTATTGTCAGCAACGGTTCTGTTGATTCTCAATTATCCAAACTAAACACAACAGGACTGCTTTCCTTCTTTATTCAAGACGCAATTTTTATTTCTGACCAGTTTCCCAGGCATTTGCAGAAACCCTCACCGCACATGGTAAAAACAGCTTGTGAGCAATTAGGGGTTTTACCGGATAAAGCGGTGTTTTACGGAAATTCGGATGTGGATGTTTTGGCGGGAAATTTGGCGGGTACAACGACTGCTCATTTTGCAAAGACCACTAAGATCTCCTCGGAACTCTCAACATATTCCAGCCCGGATTTTACATTTACTTCCTGGTCGGAGTTTCTTACCAGTTAACATGCACCGGGACGGGATTTGAATACCGTCCCGGTGCATCAAGGAGTAAAAACGTTAATCAAGCAATCGCATTACTTTCTGCGGAATCTGGTTTGCTTGGGCAAGCATCGCCGCACTTGATTGCATGATCAAATCGTTTTTAACAAACTCTGCCATTTCAGCAGCCATGTCAGTATCACGAATGGTGGACTCGGCAGCTACCATGTTTTCTTTAGCAACACGCATATTTGCCGCGTTGATTTCCAAAGTATGGTTCTGAAAAGCCCCCAGTTCAGCCCGAACAGCAATAACATCGTTGATCGCCTTATCGACCAATGTCATTGTATCCAGAGCTCCTTGGGCTGTCGTAACATCAACATCTTTCAGAGACTGAAATCCACTTTCATTTTCAATCCCCTTTGCCAACGCTCCCGAAGAAACGTTCTGCATGGCGATGTTGACTTTCTGACCCTGGTTTGGTCCGATCTGGAAGGTCATGGCATTTTGATTCACGTTGACCTTCCCCACCACGGTTCCCTCCTCGGTAGCTGAAAAATTAGGATCATCGGTATTGAATGCTACCGTCAATCCGTCAGTGTTCAGGTTACCGACAATACCAGTCATGTTGACCCCCATCCCTACGGTGGGTTCTCCATTAATGGTACCGCGAAGGTCTTTACCTTTGGTGGCAGACACAAACGAACCGGCTTCCTTGGAAATCACACCGGCTGTACTGCTGGCTGCAGTAAACATGTGTGTACTTCCATAGAGATTGTGTTCAATCTTAATAGCGCCATTTCCGCTATTGGAGATTGACACATTCAAACCGGCCTTTTTCGCTGCATTTGCAAAGCCTGCAATAGCCGCATCAACCGTGTCGGTCTCTTTAGTTACGTAGGTTGCGGTTTTACCGCCCTCCGTAACAAAAAGACTCTCACCTTTTGATATTAACTCCTGAGTTAGCGGGGTAGTTCCCATGATATTAGCCTTGGTGGCCAACTCGCTCACCTTGACTTCATACCCTTTCTCCCCGCTGGACTTGGTTTCTCTGACTGCACTAACATAATCCAACCCACTACCGATAGCCAATCCTGACACACCGCTTGAACCGTCGAGTAGTTTCTTTTGTCCAAACTGGGTAAATTGACCAATCCGATCGATTGATTCGAGCATGTTCTTAATTGATGCTTGGTTAGCTGCAAGCATAACCGCATCGTTCGAACCTTCGTTGGCAGATTGAATCGCCAACTGTCTCATCTCAACCAGGGTGTTGTTAGCTTCGCCTAAAGCACCTTCAGCCGTCTGCACCATAGCTGTGGTGGATTCCGTGTTGCGGATTGCCTGATCAATACTGGAAATCTGCGCACGTAATTGTTCGGAAGCCATCATGGCGGCAGCACCATCACCGGCAGAGTTAATTCTCAAACCGGATGACAGGCGTTCCAACGATTTTG
>JANQLH010000323.1 GCA_028280735.1 SAR324 cluster bacterium
TAGGAATCGATAAGTTATCGATGTCACGTAAGCCCAATCATCTGAGCACCGGTCAATGCCAGAGGATAGCCATTGCTCGTGCCCTAGCCTTGGAACCCAACTTGCTTATTTGTGATGAACCGGTTTCTTCCCTGGATTTATCGGTTCAGGCACAGATTTTAAGCCTATTGGCCAAGCTGCATGAATCTCTTAAATTTGGTATGCTCTTTATATCACATAATATTTTGGTGGTTCGATCCATAGCCACCCGGACGCTGGTCATGCAGGCGGGAGAGATTTGCGAGACATTGCCTTCTTCCCAATCTGACTATGAGGCCTGTCATCCTTACACCATTTCCCTGTTTCAATCGATTCCCCGGTGGCACTCGGACACCAGGAATTAGCTCCTTAACCTACGGCAGTTAACATCTTATTACTTAACCTCAACAACTAACAAATTACGATGAGTCATCTTAAACTAAAAAAAAGAAACCTAAAAACAACTCCGGCAATGATTCTTGCGGCGTTTGGCACCACCAGCGACTCCAATATTGTCTTTGAAAACATTCACAAGGCGGTAGTTTCCAATTATCCTGATCTACGCTGCCTAATGGCATATACCTCGGAAATTGTTCGCGAAAAAACAGGACTGGCCGGGATCTTGGAATGCCTGGCGACTCTTGAGAAAGAGGGTTACCGAAAAGTCGTCGTCTTGCCCCTTCATATTTTCCCGGCTACGGAATATCGTTCGCTTTGCTCGTTTTGCGAAACCATTTCAGAGATGCGGATTGTGGTGTGCGAAACCCTGGCGCATCGTTGGCCTTATATTGAAAGGATCTTCGATATTCTTTCAAAGGATTTTGTTTCCACGGCGGAAGGGTTCAACCTGGTGATTGGACACGGTTCTCCCCTGGCAGCAGAGCCGGCCAACGTGATCTACCTGGGAATTGAATCCTATTGTAAGCAGATTTTCGACAATGTTTATTTCTCAACCATCGATGGTATACCATCCATGTCCATGATGCTTAAGCAGGTCGAACAATTGCAGTCTTCCGGACAAAAGGTGAGGATTCTCCCCTTAATGATGACGGCTGGAAAGCATGTCAAAGACGATCTGCTGGAAGGGGAAGAAAGCCTTTCCAACGAACTGGAAAACGCAGGCTTTGTCGTGGATACCTTATCCCTGGAACTGGCCGGTAGCAGGTTTACCAAGTGCATTGGTTTTTACGACGAGATCATCCCCATGTTTTTCGAGCGAATTGATCGGAGTCTTAAGCTACTGGAGATCTATTAATTAACATGTCTGAAAAAACAGATGTTCAAGCATGCCCGCTCTGCAACAAACCCAATAGCTGTGGTCAGGCCGTGGGACTGGAGCATGATTTATGCTGGTGTGCTGCAGAGTCCTTCCCACGCGAGATATTTAAACTCGTTCCACGGGAATTAATCAACAAAGCCTGTATTTGCAAACAGTGTCTGGATGAATTTAAGCAATTCGGAAAGATTCATACCAACCGGTGAGGAGAAAACAAGGAGATTTGGTTCTATCTTCCCGAGATGCCTGAGTTTCCGGAACCGTTGAATAGTTGCGGTCTGGGGCCGGCTAAACATTTGTTTTGAGAATCGGTCCCTGTATTAGAAGCGACGTCAGTTTCTCAGCCGACAGCGGCGGACTGAACAGGAATCCCTGTACCCTGTCACATTGGTTCCGGTTCAGAAAATCCAACTGTGCCCTTGTTTCAACGCCCTCTGCAACCACTTTGAGATTAAGGTTTTTGGCCAGTGAAATCACCATTTTCGCAATCGCCGCATCGTCTGCATCATCAGGCAGTCCCTCGACGAACGATTTATCTATCTTAAGCACATCAAGCGAAAACTGTTTCAAATAGCTGAGGGATGAATATCCCGTTCCGAAATCATCCAGGGAGATGGCAATTCCCAGGTCGGAAAGCTGAGAAATTGTTTCGGTGGCAGTATCTATATTGATCATGACGATATTTTCCGTAATCTCCAGGTTGAGCAGGTGAGCAGGCAGGTTGGTGTCTTGCAGTATTTCTTTGACCTGACCGATCAGGTTGGGATCTTGAAACTGGGAAGCAGAGAGATTGACCGCCACGTGAAAATCTTCATACCCCATGTCGTACCAGGTTTTCGCCTGACGGCAGGATTCGTGTAATATATAGTTTCCCAGGGGAAAGATCAGGCCGGTCTGTTCTGCCAGGGGAATGAACTCATTAGGTGCTACAATGTCCCCATCTTCCCGGAACCAGCGCACGAGAGCTTCGCAACCTACCAGGCGTCCGGTTTTTGCTTCCACTTTAGGTTGATAGTAAAGAACAAATTCTTCGTTTTGGATTGCCTCCCTCAGCTTCTGCTCCAGGATCATTCGATGCACTGCGGACTGATGCATATCCGGGGTAAAAAAAGCATAGTTGTTCTTTCCGGTTCCCTTGGCTTTGTACATGGCCAAATCAGCGTTCTTGGTAAGCGTTTCGCAGTCTTCACCATCGAGGGGATAAATTGTAATCCCAATACTGGCGCCTAAATACAACTCATTGCCCAGGATAACAAACTCTTCCGAAATACGATTTAATACCCGGTTAGCTACCTCTACAGGAATTCTATCGTCGGTTACTTCCTGGATAATCATCGTAAACTCGTCACCCCCCATCCTGGCTACGGTGTCTTCTTCACGCGAACAGGTCTTCAACCTTTTTGCCACTTCCTGCAGGAGCAAATCGCCTGCGTAATGTCCCAAGGAATCGTTGACGTGCTTGAAATCGTCCAGATCCATAAATAAGACAGCCAGCTTCTGCTCGTTTCTTTTTGCATGAGCGATGGCCGTTTCGAGTCGGTCATTAAACAAGATTCGGTTGGGCAGTTCGGTAAGTGCATCGTGAAACGCCTGAAATTCAAGCTTTTCTTCGTTATGCTTTAGTTCGCTGATATCATGAAAAACAGCAACAAAATGCGACACTTCCCCTTGATAATTCCTGATAGCAGTGATCGACAGCCATTCAGGGTAAACCTCTCCGCTTTTCCTCCGGTTCCAAATCTCTCCATGCCACTCACCTGTCGATATGATCGATTCCCACATGCTTTTGTAGAAAATCTCGTCATGTCTGTCCGATTTTAAAATTCGCGGGTTCCTGCCAATCACCTCTTCGGCCGAATAGCCGGTAATAGCTGCGAAACCGGGATTAACCTTTTCAATGTTGCCTTCCGGGTCCGTGATTGTAATTCCTTCCAGGCTGTTTTCAAAAACACTGGCCATTAACAGCAATTGTTCTTCGTAACGTTTTTGCTCGGTGATCTCCCAGGCGTAGATAGTGAACAGCTTGGACTCTGCATCTTTAATAGCCAGAATGCTAAAGACTTTTTTTAGGGATAGAATTTCAATGGATTCAATAGACCTGGAATTCAGGCTGGTCCGGACTTTTTCCATCCACAAATCCGGCAGTTGCGCTCTCGCTTCAGCACTAACCAGCTCGATAAGCTCCCGGGAAGCTGAATTGGCAAAGACGATCATACCTTCGGAATCAATTTGGAGAACCGGATGCGGATTTTTCTCGGGAAACTGGGTAAGAAATTTTATTCTGTTTTCGCTTTCCGACAAAAACTGCAGGGTTTGATCTTTTTCCCAGCGCAATTTGGTTAGATAGAAACAGCTAAGAGCCGCCAGCAACAAAGAAAACACATAGATAATCAACAGCTGGAATACAAAACCAAACTGCATCTGGCGGAGTTGTTGTCGAGGTACGAAAAAAACGACTCTCCAGCTTGGTTTATCTTTTACACTAAGTTCCGATTGAAACTTTTGATCCACTTCGCTTTCGAAGGTAGTAAAAACATACAACCCCATTTTATCATTTATTGTTCCATCACTACCGGTACCAAGGCTGAACAACAAATCCGGGTTTTCCAAATCAGGCACATTTGTCCTTCCCTCGTCAACCTGAAGACTTTTGGAACTCCCTTTGTCAGGCTTCACAATCCAGTTGCCTTTACTGTCTGCCAGCAAAGGCATTCCTATCTTCAATCCGGTCGCCGGGGATCTGAATTTTTGGAGAATCGTTTCCCCCGGGTAGTTAATCACCAGTATTCCCTTCTTTTTTCCGGTCTTATCAACTATTGGTGTAGCAACACGAATGACCAAGCTATTAGGATGTTCTGCTTTGTCTTTCTCCCGGCTTAACTCAAAATCCGATATGTAAAACTCGTTTTCCTCCAACTGTATGGTCTGCTTGAAATAGGGAGAATGCTGTCTGTTTCGCAAATTATCATCGGCAACAAGATAAGGTTTCCCGGAAGACGACAAGTCAATGCGTTTGATCTCCCAAGCGTTTTTATCGATTATCCGTACCTGGTCGTATGTTTTTTTGATTCTCAAAAAAGACATTAGCTCCTGATTTAACAGGTTATTTTTTCTATCCCCGTCGTTGATAAACGCTTTCATCTCTTCATGGTTATTGAGTATCAACAGGTCCAATAGTATGGCTTGCAAATCTGCCTGCATAGTATTCTGCTGTTGCTGCATGACGTGACGGATACGTACTTTCAACAGTTCCAGATCGTGAGCGCTCCGCAAGTAATATATTCCGTAAATACCGGTTGTGATGAGGATGAAATACGGTAAAAAGGAAATCAAAAAAGCTTTCGCAATCCAGTGTCGTCGTTTCTGACACAGGCTTTCAGAAGATTGAAACATAAGCGCTTGTTAAAGAGTACAAATAATTGTCTGTCCGACAAAAGAGTGAATCATAGAGTTTAGCAATTTTCGTTCAATCACTAATTATATTCCGGCTTTGACTGTGTTATCAAATTTTGGAGCACTGATTCAAGTTTTGAAGAGAACAAAGACCGATAACCATTTAATTGTAAATCACGAGGTTTTACCCTGGCAATCCTGGATGTTTTCACGAACCATGATATGTTGCTCATGATTTGACAACATTGTTTACCGGTATACAACCTTCCCTTTAAAGATTGGATGAAGATCATCAACGGAAGGAGAAAAAAGATACCCGGACTTTTATCACTCGAAATCTCCACTTTGGATCAACAAAAAACCTTTTGTTGAATGAAAAACCTGACAAAAGCCTACACGTTATCTTGCGTTTTGGTACAAAACTCAAGCGTCTGTTCTGGTAGGAGAAACAGTTTACTTCTAAATTAAAAGCATAATTTTAGTGAACATTTTTTTATCAAATTATTTCAGACTGTTAAGTGACGTTTCGCTGGTTAGATAAAAGCTTGCCTTTCTGCACAAAACCGTCCAGTTTCCACTGGTATTTTTCTGTTTCCCCGAATTTAATCCAAAATCGATTGTTTTTTTCTGATCAATTTGGAGATTAAGCGTGATTAACAGGCAATTGACTGTTTTTAAAAGGAACTCCTCGCTAAAATCAACTGGCACATAATATGAACCAGTGACTACGGTTTCCCGCATCTTAAGGATAACTAATACAGCATCATCTTCCTAACTAGCTTAAATTATTAAGAAAATTTCCAACCGGGATAATCAAACAAATGCATTTTTTATATCCGAGGTTAAACGATAACTTCCACAGGGAAGCTTCCGGTTTAACCACCCTCTAGCCAACAGTTAAAAACAAAGTGCTTTCGCTGGTTTACACTTTCTTCATGGCGAGGCTCCAGTTGTGCTTACCGGGATTTATTGCAAGGGGATTCATACATTCAATGTTTTTAAACAGGAGGTAAGTATGTTTTTTAAGAAAGATATTAAAAAAATTATCAAACAAAGCATCAACTTTCTCGGGGGAATCACGGACCCGGTGATTCTGACAGATAAGGACCTGGTGATTCATTATGCCAATCATGCTTTTTTGGGAACCATGGGCTATTCGGAAGCAGAAGTTGTCGGCAAAATGACCTGTGCTGACATTTGCAAAACGCCTTTGTGCCACTCGAGCAATTGCACCATCAAAAACTGTATGGAAAAGAAACAGTCTATTACCGGACAAACGATTGCGGAAACGAGAGACGGTTTAAAAATACCCATTCGTGCGGCCTGTAATGCTATATACGATGACAAGGGCAATCCCGTGGGAGGGTTTGAGATTCTTTCCAAACTGGACACCATTGATGAAGGTTTCTTGGCCAACATGGCGGATGCGGCCTTTAGAACCGATACCAACCTGGTCATTCAAAATATCAACGATGCCGCTCTGAATGCTTTAGGCTACAGGCGCGATGAAGTAGTCGGAAAGATGACCTGCGCTGACCTTTGCAGAA
>JANQLH010000325.1 GCA_028280735.1 SAR324 cluster bacterium
GTATCGACCCAGCATCGCTGTCGCTTAAAAGGATAGGTGGGCAAGGAGATTCTTTTCGGCTGTTTGTTCCTGTATAGTTCCTGCCAGTTGATTTCCAACCCCTTCACCCAAAATCTCGCAATCTGTTGCAAATCTTTCTGAGTCATGACCTGGTTCTGAACAGTACCCAGCAACCCTTCATCCGCCAGCCATTCCAAACCGTTTTGATCAGCAGACACACTTCCCATGAAAATGCCGGGAAGCTCGTCACTATCCGCACTATCCACGATGACTCGGCAGGTATCTGATATCTCCTGAAAACTCTTAGCTAAAAATGCTACCCGTTCGGTCATGGGTTCCCGACCGATCTGCAGGGTATAGATAAAATCCTGAAGAGATACAGGACGAGTAGCAGCACCCTTTTCCCTACACCATGGCGTAATATGTGTGATAATTCTCTCCAGGTAGACATGCAGTTGCTGTTGATCCCTGGCAGAAAGGGTAAAAATAAATTCTTCATCGCCTTGACTGTCAGATTCATATTCAATTTCCTGCCATTCCTCCACAATCAGATGAGCATTGGTACCACCTGCTCCAAACGAATTGATTGCGGCTCGGCGAGGAAGTGTTTCTTCCCTGCCATTGACGGTGATTACAGGCTGACGCCAGGTATCACCGGTTGTCTGCAAGGAAAATGAGGAGTCCTCAAATTTGATGTTCGGATTAAGCGGTGTACAATTGATGGTCGGCACCAGCCTTCGATGTTTCATCTGCAGCAGCACTTTGATTAATTGCGACATGCCTGATGCTGCTTCCAGATGGCCAATATTGGATTTCAGTGAACCGATGGAGCAACTGGAAGACGCTTGATCGTTGGTTTGATAAACCTCTTTCAAGGCATTGAATTCCACTGCATCACCCCATAAGGCACCGTTGGCGGAAGATTCCACATAACTGATGGTTTCCGCCTTAATATCCGCTTTATTTAGTACATTTTGTACCAGGGCAGTGTGAGCTTTTGGATTGGGAACAAACATGCCGTTGGATGTTCCGCCGTGATTAACGCCGTGACTTTTGATCACCCCGTAAATGTTATCACCATCCGCTTTTGCGGTGACCAGTGGTTTCAGCAGGACAGCTCCCACTCCTTCACCGGGTATAAAGCCATCGCTTTCACCAAAAGCCCGACTTTTACTATCGGAACTAAGCAAGGTTTGCTGGTTAAGTTCCAGGTATTTCACCGGATGGAGGTTAAGATTAACAGCCCCTGCAACTGCCCATGATGACTCGCCACGCTTGATACTCTCACAAGCCAGGTGAATGGCATAAAGGGATGAAGAGCAGGCTGTATCGATTGTTAAACTGGGGCCACTGAAATTGAAAAAATAGGAAAGCCTGTTGGCCATGGACCAGGCAGAGTTATTCAAAATCGTGCCATTTGTTTGCGTTTTCTGAAGTAGCGGATAGTGTTGATACATGGAGCCGATAAAGACACCGACTGGCTGTTCTTCCGTCTTACGAAGATATCCTGCGTCCTCCATGGTCCGCCAGACGGTTTCCAGCAAAAGCCTTTCCTGGGGATCAAGTTCCGCAGCCTCCTTGGGAGACATGTTAAAAAACGCCGGATCAAACTTGTCCACATCGTCTATAAAAGCACCCCACTTACTGCAGGATTTGCCTGCTTTTAACTTGTCTTCATCGAAATACACATCGGCGTCCCACCGATCTTTCGGGATTTCTGTTATACAATCGGTTCCTGAATTCAGCAGATCCCAAAACTCAGATAGAGAATTTGCCCCGGGAAACCTACCATCCATGCCGACGATAGCGATATCCTCATCTTTGATCGCCGGGTTTACAGCAGGATATTGAGGTTTGTTGACCCTTGTGGTTTGGATTGGCTCGGTTTGTTGCACTAGAACCGGCTCTGCCCCTTGATTTTGAACCAACTGGCTGACTTGTGCCGAATGTCTGTTGATCAGATAAGTGGACAACTCACTGATTGTTCGATGTTCGAAAAACAAGGTTGTGGAAAGGTTCTGAAAACCGGCATCCTGCAGTCTCATATTCAGCTTCATCGCCACCTTCGAACCAACGCCATATTTCTCCATGGGTTGCCTGGAGTTAATATTCGCAGCATTAAGGTTGGCTTCTTCCGCTACCACTTTTATCAAAAACTCTTCCAGGTTCTTCCGCTTTGCCGCGCTAGAATATTCCGAAGCAACGGTCTGTTGAATCGGTTCAAACTGTTGAGAAGGCTGATCGACATTTACAGCCTTAACTGACTGATCCAGCCAGTAACGTTTGCCGGTAAAGGGGTAGGCAGGCAATCCCACTCGCTTTGCGGAAACAGGGAACAACGGACTCCAATTGATCCTTTTACCTTCGCACCACAATCGTGCTGCCTGCGTTAGTGAAGCAGCATTGACAGGCTGTTGATCTGCAACCCCTCCACTTCCGGTAATGGTAGTGGCATCATCCGGCATTTGATTGCTCACATAAGCAGACAGCTTTTGCTCCAGACAATCTAACGAGTCGACTATAAAAACCACCCGTTCTATCATCTGTGTGCGACCGACAGCCAATGTAAAAGCGATGTTTACAAGAGAAATCGATTCATCTTCCTTAATGCGGGACAAATCTTCCAGCAACCTCGTTGTCAATTGCATTAGCTGACCGTGGGACATCGCCGACAGCACCACAGGAACGGACGTTTTTTCTTCGGGATGGATCCCTGGAGACTGATCATAAGCTTCCAACAGCATATGCCCCATTGAACCTGTGGCGCCGATGGAATTGATGACTGCTCTCAAAGGTGTGTTTTTCTGATGGTCTCTCAAAGTATCACTCCACCTGCAAGCTTTGTCGGCAATATAAAACTGAGATTTCTCAATTTTCATCAACGGATTTAGCGGTTGACTATCAATGGATGGAGCAATTCTGTCATGTTTCATTTGCATCAACACCTTGATGAACTGAGACATGGTGGACGCTGATTCCAGGTGACCAATATTGGGTTTTACTGATCCCAGGGCTACACTCTGAAGCTTTGTATGATCATGTCGGAATACGTCGGAGAGTGCCAGAATTTCGGAAGCATCAGCGATAGTAGACCCGGTTGCCTGTGATTCCACGTAGCTGATGGAGGCCGGCTCCAAATCAGCATGCCATAAAGCATCCCTTAAAGATTCTGCTTGTGTTGATGAATTGGGAATTCCGTAGCGCTTGGTTTGTCCGCAATGATTGATGGTCGTTCCTTTGATAACCCCATAGATATGGTTGTTATTGTCTTTCGCCTGTTGCAGAGGTGTGATTAAGGCTGCTCCCACTCCTTCTCCCGCTACCCATCCGGTTCCATCTGCAGAAAAAGCCTGACATTTGTCATCCCGGGAAAGCAGGTTAAACCCCTTGAGCAGGTTGTGGTGGTATGGATGAGCAAGAAGATTGATGCCACCAACAATGGCCGCTTGGCATTCGCCATTTTTAACCGCCTGACAGGCCACGTGAAAAGCCGTCATTGCAGATGAGCAGGAGGTGTCGATCACGACACTGGGACCGTTAAAATCAAAGATATGAGAAACCCTGTTGGCGATGGAGGAGCGCAAATAGGTGTTGGGAACATGCCCGGATTGATACCAGGATTCTGTCGATACCGATTGGTAATCGTTCCACATCACCCCGACAAAAACCCCGACTTTGGGAGCACAACGTTTTAATTCTTCAGCGGTATACCCAGCATTTTCCAAACATTCCCAGGCAGTTTCCAGAAAGAGACGTTCCTGGGGATCAAGTGCATGAGCCTCTTCATCGGAAATACCGAATAGTTCAGCATCAAACCGGTCGATTTGCTCCAGAAAGCCTCCCCAACCGCTTGAATTGCCGGCTCTGTCTTTAGGAAACCTGGTGATGGATCGTTTGCCACTAACCAGGTTTTGCCAGAATTGCTCCGCGTTGTCTGCCTGGGGAAATCTGGCAGCGATTCCGGATACGGCTATGTCTTCGTTGTCGGCTTTCCCTGCAATCACAGGTGGCTCTGCGTTTTCTGAAATTCTCTGTAAACGTGATGTTTTTTGATGAGGGTTTTCATAATACCCGCAGGTAAAACTGTGTAGTAACACTGTTTTTTCATCTAACTTGAAATCCTTGCGGATTTTGTCAAATTTCATCCCGCCGATGGGACAGATCCCAATGTTGTACTCCGCCTGATAATCCATCAACACCTGCCCCATGTAGCCAGACTGCAAATAAAGATATAGCATGCTGTCTTTTCCTGCGACCTCCTGTAAGGCATCAGGCTTGGCGACAAAGAGCACACTGAATTTGGATTTCAGGAAATGGGAGCGATTAAACGGATAATGCACATTTTTTATTGCCGGTGAAACCTCGTCACAAATCAACGTCAAACTGTGGTTAAGCGGATGGTATTGGTAGATACCCTCTTTCAGGTTTTCAACGCCGGCTTTTTTGACATACAGATAGATCTGTATACCGTCGTTAGCAGCAATTCTTGGGAAAAGATAAGAAATCTCATCCCCGGCAATATGGGGCGCTAAGAGTGACAAAAAACCACCCAGGTTTTCCAGTGGGACCTCCCGCTCTTCATAATGGCGTTGGCAGGACCTTACAAAATATTCATCTTGTGTAAACTCTCTCTTTTCCAGTGAAATAAACGTGCTTTGAGCAGGGAATTTCCTAAGGTGCAAAACCTGCTCTTTAAACCGAATATGATCTTCTTTGCTCAAAAAGCTAAAGCTGCTGAGGTCAAGCTTAATCTCCGGATCAAGCATGGAACGATCGAAGTTGTCGCAGAAGAAGTGTTTGTCAAAACGATTACGGGAAGAAACCAAATAGTCCAACAAGGCCTTTTGCGGATCATCTGTTTCTTTTTGTTCAGGGCCTGCCTTCGAACCACCGGCTAAGCAGGTGATAAAGGTATGACCGCTATCCAATTGAAAATGACTTCGAATGTTGTTGAAATCTATACCATAGACCGTCTGTAGACCGATATTTAGTTCACCCTGCCTGTTTAGTAGAAGCTGAGTCATGTAACCGGTATCCAGGATCATCAAACTTGCACTCAGTTTGTTATAAACCGGGTACACGGCATTCTGCTGACCAATAAAAAAGATCAGGAAACCGGCTTGTTCAACAATCTCCTGATAAACGTCAAGGTACAGAGCCCTGGAAATTTCAAATTCGTTTGAAATAGGGTAAAGCCTATGTTGAATCGGGTCGTGATAATAAACGCCTTCTGCCAGGGATTCAACAGCGTTGGGTTTAACATAGACATAGATTTGGACAGCATTCAGATCGCCTGCGGATGGATAAAGAAACTTCTTTTTATCGTTATAATATGACTGTTTAAACAGCTCCAGCATGCGACTGAACGATAAAAATGAAACGGTTTCTTCACTGAAACTTCCACTGCACCGCCGTCTCCTGAACTCTTCAGGCAACAGCTCATCTCTTTTCAAGAAAATACCGTTATCATTGCCCGACTCAAGCAGATTGCTCGTTGAATCTGATTCGACAATCTCTTCATCTGCCATTGCTTGGGAAACATTGGCGCCAGGGCTCGCTTCACACAATTGTTGATGGATATACTTGGAAATTCCGCTAATGGTAGGATCTTCCAGAAATTCATCAACTGAGATTTCGATATCCAGATTTGCCTGGATCTTTTGTGACACCTGCACAATCGTCAGCGATGTAGCCCCCAGGTCGAAAAGGTCTTCTTCGGGATTGATGGGAGTAACCTTAAGTTTTTCCTCAAACAGTCCGGAAACCATGGAGATGGTATCCTTGATATCCGGACCCTTTGATGATGATTGTGGCTTTTGAGATGCAGCCTTGCGATTGATTGGCCAGGGCAGGGCTTTGTTATCCATTTTGCCGTGGTGCGTTACAGGGAGGCTTTCCATGGGCACTACCATGTTCGGAACCATGTATTCCGGTAACTTCGCCTTTAAAAAGGACCGGATCTCCTTGGAAGGTAACTCCGGCTGATCACGATGTACCAGGTAAGCCACCAGCTTGGGATCGCCGGTATCTTTGTCTTGCACTGCCACAGCAGCCTGTTTAATCTTCTCATGGGTCAGCAGGGTTTCCACAATCTCATTCAGTTCGATGCGAAATCCCCTCAGTTTGACCTGTGTATCGATTCGTTCCAGGTATTCGATGTTGCCATCGCCCAGATAACGGACTCTGTCGCCCGTTTTATAAATAATCGGATTGCGCTCGTTTCCATATGGATTTTTCAGAAATCTTTC
Source organism: SAR324 cluster bacterium (assembly GCA_028280735.1). Taxonomy (GTDB): domain Bacteria; phylum SAR324; class SAR324; order XYD2-FULL-50-16; family XYD2-FULL-50-16; genus JAHJTV01. The sequence goes on from JANQLH010000325.1 coordinate 6,249, forward strand.
GGCAGTCAGGTCTTCCCTGTTAAGATATCCCCTGGCCAGCCCGACACTACTAATATAAAGCTCACCGGACTCACCCATGGGAACGCGCTTCAGCTGCTCATCCAGAATATAAAGTTTGATATTTGAAATCGGTTTACCGATCGGTATTTTTTTATCTTCCCGTTCATGGCACTCCCAATAGGTGACATCCACAGCAGCTTCGGTAGGACCGTACAAATTGTGCAGCTTGGCTTGGGAACGCGACATAAAACGCCTGACTACCTGAAAATTCAGGGCTTCACCACTGACAAACACCTGTCTTAACGAATGACATTGCTCGATTCCTGGCTCCTCAACGAAGAAGCTGAGCATGGAGGGAACAAAATGGCAGGTCGTTATTTGCTGTTTCTGAATGAGATCAACCAGGTAGCCATTGTCCTTGTGACCGTTTGGCTTGGCTACAATAAGTTGGGCTCCGGTTATTAGTGGCCAAAAGAATTCCCAAACAGAAACATCAAAAGTAAATGGTGTCTTTTGCAGCACCCTGTCTGTATCTGTCAGCTGATACTCATCCTGCATCCAAAAAATACGGTTACAGATAGCAGCGTGAGGCAGTAAACATCCTTTCGGTTTACCTGTGGAACCGGAAGTGAAGATCACATATGCCAGATCCGTTTCTTCCATAGCGACATCAGGATTTTCTTCCGGCTCACGATGAAACGTTGCATTGTCATCATCCAAAGCAATGATCTCCTCCTTGAAACCAGGTAAACTATTCAAATATTTTGATTGAGTAAGAATGACTGACACTTCGGCATCTTCTACCATAAACCCCAATCGTTCCTGCGGATAGCTTGGATCCAGAGGCAAATAGGCTCCACCGGCTTTTAAGATGGATACCAGGGCCAGCACCATTTCAATGGAACGATCCATCAACACTCCGACAATACGATCCCTGCCTACTCCTTTTTTGATCAGACTGTGTGCGATCTGGTTACTGGCACTATTGAGCTGCTGATAAGTGAGCGTTCTCTCCTCAAAGGCAACTGCCGTATTGAAAGGTGTGGTCTCTGCCTGCTTTTCAATAAGCTGATGAAGACAAACACTTTTAGGATACTCTTTATCTGTTTGGTTCAAATCATTGAGCAGTTTATCAAGGTCTTCAACCGCCTGGGTGTCTGCTAAGGTTTTGGGTGATTTGCCTTTAATAAAATCTGCCGAACGAACCTGCAACATCTCATCAAAATCTGTTCGTTCCCAGGTTTCATCGTCATCTATCAGCGCTTTAAGAACTCGGTTGTAGCCTGCAAACGCTTCTTCAATCATTCCCTCCGCAAACTCACTGATCAGAGTATCCCAGTGATATTCCAGACAATCGTCCTCCACATAGTAAACATAATCGATCAATACCTGTGGTGTTTGTGAAATTCCGCATCTGTTTTTAATACTCGCGGGAAGCCCCAACTGGGAGTGAGGCATAAAGTTGGTGAAAACAAAAGGGAAGACCATGTTCTCTTTTGTTTTGCGTTTTCTTAAGGAACGATGCAGTGATTCCAGTCCGCTGATCATTTTGTGGTTTTTGTCATTGGCAACCACCTGGTGCGCTCGTTTTACTTTTTCTGAAAATGACAATTCCGATTTTTCAACCGGCAACCAATTCAAAACAGTGAAATCACCAACAACCTCGTCAATTTGGTCATGCAAAGGTGGTCGCTCCCAATCTACAACCACAATAGTCAACGGCCTGTTGTTGCTCCAGGCCAACAGGACTTCCCCATACACTGTCAACAATACGGATGCCGGATCTACTTCCAATGCTTCGGCTTTATCCTCTATCATGCACCAATGTTGCAGAGAGCTCTTGAATTGTTCCCGCTCTACAGGGTTATCAGCCGCTCGATCTGCCCTCATGGGGAGCTGAGGTCCGGGAGGGATATTTGCGAATTTATCCATCCAGTAAGCTATAGCCTGCTTGTGGTGGTCGGTGGATTTGTACTCATTTAAAGCAGTGATATACTCTCTGTACGAGAATTCGGGAACTGAAATGCTTTCCTGTGGATGGTGGTAGTAATAAAACAATTGTTTTAGCACCAGGTAGATACTGTTCCCTGCTGCAATCAGCATGTCCATTTTGAAATGCAGTATTGCCTTGGAGTCGGAAAGCCTGGAGACTCGCAAATCGAAAAACGGCCAGCTGTCTAAAGGAAAGACACGTTCGATCATCTCCTGTTTAGTCGTCTCCAATGCTGCCGTAGTCTGCTGTGTTCCCTCGCCTTTCAGCTCGATCTGCTCAATGGTGTAATCAGGAGCCTGTTTTTGAATGTACTGGTTTCCGTTAGCCGATATAACCACACGCAACATATCGTGAGATTCGATCAGCTGCCGCCAAACGCGGTTCAATAAATCGATATCCGGATGGTCTATTTCGAATTCGTGATAAATCTGTCCGCTAATGTCACCATTTTTGATCATTGAAGATCGGCCCACCACATAGGCGTGTTGTAATGGAGCCAAAGCAAATAATTGATTTCTGTCGGTTTGGTCGTTTTTCTGAGTCATGGCGTAGTTGCTGATATCATCATTTGTTGAGAATTGATGAGCTTGTAATTTAATTTTGTTCAGATCCTTTTCTTGCCAGACAGCATGATTGTTTGCGACACATTCCAGGTTTTTGCAAAAGCCGGAAAATATCTCCCGGATGACACCCGGTTGAAAAAGTTCTTCGGCGACATCCCAGGTAAAAACCAATTCCCCGTTGCGTTCGACTATTTGATGATCAAGGTAAACCTGTGGTGTCTGGGTTACCATGTAAGTGATGTTGTCAAACCAACTGGCCTTGTTTGTGCTGGTATGCTTTCCGGCATCATTTAACATGCTGGTAAAAACAAATGGGATGATACGTGATTTGGAAATCTTTTTTTGCTTTTTCAACTCCCTTAGTGCCCTGATTCCGCTAACTGATTGATGGTCCAGATCTTCCCAAAGCTGGGATTGATATTGTTTAGCCCTTTCCCCCAGGGATAAGTCGGAGTAAGGCTCTGCC
>JANQLH010000345.1 GCA_028280735.1 SAR324 cluster bacterium
TCCCTGGATGGCATTCATGGAAAATCACATTGGGCACGGGTGCTTGATAATGGTCTGCGACTGACAGGATTAAACGGTGCCAATGTAAACGTGGTAAGCTTGTTTGCCCTTTTTCATGATGCCCGGCGAATAAACGACGGCAAAGATGATGATCACGGAAAACGTGGCGCGGAGCTGGCCTTCACCATGAGAAACAGATATTTCAACGTTTCGGATAAGGAATTCGATCTGTTATATAGCGCCTGCGAACTTCACACAAACGGTCTGACAGAAGCGGACCTTACCGTTGAAACCTGTTGGGATGCCGATAGGCTTGATTTAGGTAGAGTAAACATAGAGCCCGACCCCGCTTATCTTTGTACTCTTCAAGCAAAAGATCCAGAGACTTTGGAATGGGCCAATTCACGAGCAAAAGTCCGCTATCCCTCAAATTCCCTCGATTACTAGTGTTTCTGCAGGGAGATCAATACTGAAAAACCATGAAGAGCAAACTGCCTTTTAAGGTTCTTAAACCGTGTTTTTGCTCCGGTCTTTTGGAAGATCCCTTGTTACTCCTTCGTTTTAAATCCAAAAACGGTAATATTCTGGTCGATTGCGGACAAATTGATCACCTGGCCAAAAGGATTTTAAAGTCGATCAGTACTGTTTTTATTTCCCATGCACACATGGACCATTTTATTGGTTTTGATTCCTTTACCAGAAGCGTACTGGTTTCAAATAAAACAATTAAAGTCTTTGGCCCCGAAGGAATCGCAAAAAAGGCTGAATCTCGTTTAAAAGCCTACGATTGGAATCTTACAGAGCCCTACTTCTGTAAATTCATCCTCTATGAAGTCTGTCACTCCGTTATAAAAGCTTATACACTGGATGGTTCCAAAGGTTTTTCACTAGAGTTTAATAAGGAATTCAGCAAGATAAACAATGTAATATTTGAAAACTCTCAACTTGTCGTTGAAGCGGCCATTTGCGATCACAAAATACCGGTTCTGATATTCAAAATGACTGAAAATCCCGGTTTTGAAGTAAGCGAGAAAAAAATAACCAAAGCGGGATTTAAACTTGGTCCATGGATTAATCAACTAAAGGAATGGTATTATGACGGCGGCAAGGATAAAGAGATCGAGGTGCTTCGCTTGGATTGTTCAACTCAGGCAGTGAACGCGAATCTTTTATATGATCTTACTAAAAGGGAGTCTACAGCCGCAAGCATTGGCTATTTAACCGACGTCGGTTTCACTGAAGAAAATGTGACAGTCATTCTCAAGCTTATGAAAGGCGTTGATTTATTGGTCAGCGAGTGCACCTACCTTAAGGAAAACAAACAAAAGGCACGGGACTCCTACCATCTTTGCACTGACGATGTTAATCTACTTTTAACCACCCTTCATCCAAAATACTTCCTGCCCATGCACTTATCGAAAACCTATCTCAAGCGCTCCGAAGAATTTTACAAGGAGTTGTCCCTTCCCGACAACTGCCGCCTAATAAGACTCCCAGAAAGAATCGGCCGACCTCCCCAGCTACCGAGAGAAATCAATAGCTTTTACTAAGAATTGATTATCTTTCCCTCATAGCTTCATCCCTGTATCGCAAAAATGGAGAAATTATGAATTCGATTAACTTGCGGTCTCCGGTCTTTATATCCACCACGCCGCTCATTCCCGGCTTCAATCTAACATAATTCCCGTCAATCTTTATTTTTGTATCCAGTAATTCAACGATAGTAGGGTAAATATCTCCCAATTCCTCATCCACGACCGATGCCCTTTCAACTTTTTTGACAACACCCGGAATATAGCCATATTTTGTGAATGGGAAACTATCTATTTTAAATTTGACATTCTGTCCTGTATGCACGAATCCAATATCTCTATTCAACACTTTTGCTTCAACTTCCAATGGCGTTTCGGAAGGAATAATCTGCATAATTAACTCTCCGGGCTGCACAACAGAGCCAACCGTATGCAAACGTAAGTTGTGTACAATTCCGTTTATCGGAGACAGTATCCTTTTCTTTTTCAATTGTTCTTCTGCCTTGTTCAGGCTTATTTGCAAAGACTCAAGCCTTTGATGTGCTTCTAACAACAACTGACTTGTTTGTTTTATGTTGTTGTGTTTAAGCAGTCTTTTTTCTTCTCGGTTGTAGTCAATTTCAGTTTGAAGTTTTTTTGCCTGGAGGCCTTTAATTTTTAAGTCTTCTTCCTTGGTTATCAGGTCTTCCAACAGGGTTTCATATTCTCCTTTTGTAACCATACCACTTTTAATCAATGGCTTTAACCTGTCTACTCGTTGCCGACTTAAAGGAATCAATCGTTTTAATTTATCTATCTCACCTCCGATGTATAATTTTTCCTGTTCAGCGGATTTAATTTTGATTTCCAGGGTACTCATTTCACTTTGAAAGGCTGATATTTTGTTTTCAAGCAATAGTTGTTCATGCCTCAACACCTCAACTGGTGCATTAACCGGTTTGCTGACAGGAGAAACCTGCGAATGAATAGTCTTTAGAAACGAAGATAACCTGTAAATCTCAGCCTGGGTAATAAAAATCTCTTTTTGAAAGCTTTTTGTTTCCAGCTCCAAATCACCACTTAAAAATTCAATGAGTAATTCACCCTTTTTTACCGTATCCCCTTCACTCAACGGAACATTGGCGATAATACCCGAATCAATTGGCTGAACATGATGAATTCCCTTACTCGCCATGATTTTACCGGGTGTCGGCGAAACTACATCCGTCTCGGAAAGTACCATCCAGACAATCAGCATTCCTATGAAGATAGAAAGGATCACAGGAAATGCCCAGAAAAAGGTAGCCGGTTTTTCCATAAACACGGCTTGTATTCCCGGGGCAAATTCAGCATGTTCGGCTTCTTCTGCAAATTCCTTTTGATTTTTAATCTGTTGAAGTTTGTTTTTCAAATGTTCAACGGAATGTTTGAAGAAATTACTTGATCTATCAAAAACTGTTTTTTGATAAGATCCTAATCTGTCGATAATTTTCATTTTTTCAGTTAAAAAATTAACAATTAGATGTATTGATCATCTTGCCCTAGGCGATTTTTGGTTTTGTTAGATTTTGCATGGCAAACAGTCTTGCAAATGTACCTTTTTGGTTTAGTAGTTCCGCTATTGTTCCATCTTCTATCACCTTACCTTTGTCCAAAGTGATAATTCTGTTGGCGATATTCAGGGTCGAAAATCTATGAGCAACGATAAAAACGGTTCTTCCTTCGCAAATCTTTCTCATATTTTTGTGAATGGTATGCTCAGATTGGTAATCAAGCGCACTGGTAGCTTCATCCAGAATAATAATTTTTGGATCATTTACCAGTGCCCTGGCCAAAGCAATACGTTGACGCTGGCCTGCTGAAATAGCCGCTCCCCATTCCCCGACAATCGTGTCGTATACTTGCGGAAGTTCCCGGATGAATTGATCTGCTCCCGATAGTTCAGCAGCCTTTTCAATCTTTTCCATATCAATGGATGGATCCGTTAAGGCAATATTTTCTCTAATCGAGCGGTTTAGTAACAGATTATCCTGCAATACAACTCCTATATTCCTCCTGAACCAGTCCGGATTGATTTCAGCGATATTGATCCCATCAAGGAGTATCCTGCCTTCCGTTGGTACATATAAACGTTGCATGAGTCTCATCAAGGTACTTTTTCCGGACCCTGAGACCCCAATTATTCCAACAATTTGCCCGGCAGGAAAATATAAATTTATGTTTTCCAGTGCAGGTACCGAATCCGGATTGTATTTAAAAGTAACGTTGTCCAGCTTAAACTCACCTTTGAGAGCAGGTAAACTCACTCGATTGCTTTGAAGCGCCGGTTCGGGTTTAGTCTGGAAAATTTCCTTGATTCTACCTACGGAGACTTTAATATGTTGTATCTGTTGGAAAATTTGAGCGATACGTTGGGCCGGTCCCATGACCCTGCCAACAAGCATATTAAAAGCAATAAGCTGTCCAGCTGTCATATCACCATCAAGAACCGACAGGGCACCCAACCAAAGGCATAATGCCACTGTTCCCTTGTTTAAAAAAGCTGCAATTTGATTGATATGATTGGATAAATTTTCAGTGGCACTTGAGTTCCTTGCATTGATAACCAGTTGGTTTTCCCAGGCATTTTGAATTCTCGTCTCAGCTGAAAGTGACTTAATCGTTTCAATACTTGTCACTACTTCAAACAAAAAAGATTGAGTGTCTGTTGATCCTTGCTGATTTTTCTTGACTCTCTCTTTTAAAAAAGGACTTATGACTGAATACATTGTTACGGTTATTGATATGGAAATAACGACGACAATGCATAACAACGGACTGAAAAAGTACATCACAAACAAAAATACCAAACTGAATGGGAAATCAATTAAGGCGGTTAAAGCACTTCCTGTCAAAAACGTTCTTATTGATTCTACTTCCTTTAAGCGCGATATTGTATCGCCAGTCTGTTTGCTGGAAAAAAATGTCATGGGAAGACTGGTAAGGTGCCTAAACAAGTTAGAGACCAATCCGATATCCACTTTATTGGATACATGGTGTAACAAGTAACTTCTGCACATCCCTACCAGATAATCGAAGATTGTCATGATCACCAGTCCGATAATCAGCACTTCCAAAGTACTCCGACTGCTTGAGCTGAATACTTTGTCGATAATTACCATCGTGAATAGAGGAGTCACTAAAATGAAAATCTGCATTACCAGGGCAGAAATAATGATCTGAATACAGATGGAACGATACTGAAAAAAAGCTGTTAAAAACCACCAGAATCCAAATTTTGAATCATCTGTCCCCTTCTCCTTATCTGTCCCGGCTGAAATAAAAATAACGCTACCTGCATAGATTTCACTGAATTGCTGAAACGAGTAGTTTTTAGCCTGACCGGAAACCGGATCTTGAATAAATACCTGGTCTTGTTCTATCTTTGTGACAACGCAAAATTGGTTGTCTTTCAACTCGGCAATCACAGGTAGTGGAAGGTGCCCTAGTTTTTTTATGTCAACCGATTTTGTATTGGATTTTAATTTCAGATGTTGCTTAGCCAGAAAGATAATATCTTCCCTTGCCAATCTGCCCATCTTACCGATTCTATGTTTAAGATTTTCAACAGAAAATGGAATCTGTAAGAATCTCAGCATGATGACCAGACAGCTCAAACCTGTATCGATTTGTTTTTTTTGATCAACGCTCATTTTCTTGGTATTAGTAGAGAATTAAACTCGTTCATTGTCTCAAGAGACAAAGATCCGGAATAGTAGAATAAAGTGGCCTTGCTTAACAGAAACTCATAGATATTATTGTTGAGTTCCAAAGACATTTGGCTGAACTTTTCTTGAGCTTCAATTTTATCAATAACTGTCTTTAAGCCTCTTTCCTGAAGTTTTTCAGTATGTCTTAATATTTCTTTTGTTGTTAAAACGATTTCTCGATAGATAGAAATGTTTTTCTTTGTTCTGACTGCTTTGAGATATGTTTGTTTGAAGATCTCTTCCAATTCAATCTCTTTTTCCCCGGTTTCTTTAGCAAGAATCGCTTGCTCAATAGTTTTCTGACGCACTGCACCGGCTGTTGCCAAACCATCAAATATAGACCAGCTTAAAGACAAGACGTAAGTCCTCTCTGGCTCTTGAGAAGGGATATCTGTCTCTTTATAGGATAAGCCCATTTTCAGACTGGGATAGTATCCACCTTTTTGGCTGCTTAATTCATGTGCTTGCTTTTCCGCTTTGGCTTTTTGGGTTTTAAGATCCAGATTTTCCGCAAAGACTTTGTTTTTCATCGATTCGAAGGCCGGTAATTCAGGATCAATCAGTTGTTTATCTTTGATCGGCGAAACTTTTTCGATTGAAGAACCTGTTAGTTTGGAAAGCAGCATTCTGCCGTTATCGATCCGTTCCTTAACCAATTCCATTTCAATAGCAGCAAGATCAAGTTCTCGCTTTGTAGCCAGGTAATCAGCTTTTGGAACCAGTCCGCTGTCCATTTGACTTTTTGATCTTAAGTGATAGTTTCTCAAGGTTTCCAACTTCGATTTACTCATGTTGAGAGTGTCCTGTTCTTTGAGCAAACCAAAGTAAGCCTCAAGCAGTGCCATCAAAAGAGTTTGTATTGATTGGGAATGATTCAACCTTTGAATGTCTATCTCAACCTTTGAAGCCCTGTATTGATTCAAGAGCTGCGAGTTGTATATCACCTGACTGAGTTCCAGAAAAAACTCGCTTTTCCATTCCCTGTATTCCTCGATTTGGCCATCAATCAGAACGGGAAATTCATTAACTTTATACTGACTGATTGTTACATCTGCCTGAGGCAACAAAGAGGAGAAGGATATTGACGATCCCTGCTCGGCCGAATCAATGCCAAGCAAGGATATCTGAACATCATTCGAGCTTTTCAGAGCTAAAGTATATACGTCGAGTAAATCGACCGTTTTTGCATTGATGTTACAGACTGAAGTGCTAACTAAGGGGAGAAGGCATAGAATTACAAACAATTTTTTCACTTGGGATCCTGCTGTTCTGCCGGAATGGTTACAATTTCTCGCTTTCCATCCTTTGTGGTTCGATGAAACTTAAATGTCTTGCCTTTAAAGGCTGTTTTTTGGAGATCTGCAATTATTTGATCCGATTGGCCATATGGAACCACCAAATCAATTAACCACAAATGCTCGCCGCTTTTCCAATCTTTGCCGCTCAATTTTCCTAACCCTGACTCCAATCGTGATTGCACTTCTTCAGAAACATACGCCCAAAACGCAATACCAACAGGCCGATTCTCAGATTGATAAAGTTTGTATTGACCATTAAGAATCGCAGGCATGATCATCCAGGCGATGTCACCAATAAAAAAATTATACCTGTGAGCTGGGGACTGGGATAGCAACCAACATGCATCACCGACAACTGAAGACATTGTCATTGGAGGTCTCGTTTTTTGTTGATCTTCATTTTCGCTATCAGACGCTGCCGGTTTCACTTCAGATTTACCGATATTCGCTGATTCACTATGGTTTGATGGTTCTAATCCTTCCATTTCTTTATTTTCTGTTGGCTTATTTATTTCTTCAGTATTCATAATTCTTCCTTATTGTTTAAAAAATTAATCATATTTAATTCTGACTGCCTTGTTTACATTCAGGCATTGATCGAAGTTTTATGATAGAACCCTCCAATCGACCTTTTTCATTAATATCGATGAGTTGTGACAGTTAGATGAAGCGGTCTTGGAAATCCTGACCGCCTGTTTCTAAAATTTATCGATAGTGGTTATCAGAGTTTATAAATTATAAATAGAAGTCTTCTTCAGGTGGGACATCAAATTGAACATCATCCATTGCGGCAACCTGGGCATTTGAATCATCTATCGTTAAAGCTTCAGCTGCATATTGAGCATTCATGGTATCTGCCTGCTGGAACAACTGGCTAAGCATCTCATCATCAAGCTCAGGAGTAGATTCCAATGTTTCCTCAGTGGCGAAGTAAACCTCTTCCAACTGATGGGTTTCACCATCTTCTGTTGTGTAGGTAGATTGACCAGCAACCCAGTTGCCTTCACGAATTTCATCCAATGTTTCTGCATCAAGATTTATTGAAGTGATACCTGCTTCATCCAAGGTTCGAAATTCACCCTCATCAGTGATACCATCCATATTTTTATCCTGCCAGACTCCAAACTCTGACCATGCTTCGTCCTGAGCATCAAAAACACCATCCTGATTCGTGTCAAAGACCTTAGCCAAAGCTTCCATGTCAGTAGTTACATCTTCCATTCCTATTGAAAAATTCAGTTCAGAAGCATGCTCAATGATATTATCCTGATTGAAGTCCCAAACAAGCATGCCATCATCTGGTCCTACCCATCCAGTTTGTTCTTTCAACCCATCTCCATCACTATCGAAGGTAACACCTTCCACCATGCTGACTAACTCCACACCGTCTCCATCAAGGTCTAGAGCAATTGGTTCCCACCATCTATGGGATATGTTTCTTCCAGTTGTAGCAGTATTAGATATGTCTTCTCCATCCGTAACGTTGATATCAAACATTCTGGATTCTTCATTTATTATTCTACGGGATCTTATAGGAGATTGATGGCCATAATATCTGATTCCGACATCTGCAGCGTTAACACCCTCCAGATCAACAGAATGACAACTTCTAAAGCTGACACTTCCTTCCGCTTGAATTGTCCATAACGTAGGTCCAAAAATACTATCACCCCAAGATGCGCCAATGATAGGAGAAGTCGTTACTCTATATTCCCAATAGGATTTGGTAATCGTTAAGCCTGAAATTGAAAAGTTGCTTGCATTTGAACCTATCGCTTCAGCATTTGAGTCCACATCAGTTATTCTTAACGTCCCAACGCCTCTATAATTATGGGTTGCATAGTAGTTCAATGCTTGAATTGTTGGAGCATCATTCACGGCAGCTATATCCACTTCTACATCTGCAGTATGCCTTTTACCATGCTCGTCTTCAACAATATACTGAAAGCCTGCTTTACCCTTCCCATAAGCTCCTTTATCAACTTCGTTATAGATATTGTCGCTGTTATAGTTTTCATCCGGATTAAAGGTAACGGTATTATCAGCGGCGTTAAAACTGACTGTTCCATTTTTTGCACCAGTAACACCGACGATACGGAAATTATCTCCGTCAAAGTCAAAATCATTGGTTAACAGTTCACTGGCATCATAAGTTTGAATTGTATCTTCAACCCCTTGAAGCACATCGTCCATTGCATCCGGGCGATTGTTTGTGCCATCCAGGTAAATGGTGCGGTCATCAAACTGCAGGATTTCAGTATTTTCAACTACGTCGATTCCCTGACTACCACAAAGCTGAAAACTGTCAGCGCCAATCTGTACGATATTCTGATTGTTTGCATCAAAGTAGTCATAAAAACTGGCTTCGATGCGTGCCACGTCAATACCATCTCCTCCATCGAAATAATCATTACCCAAACCACCGGTAAAAGTATTGTTTTCAGCGTTTCCAATAAAGGTGTCACTCTGACTGGTCCCGATCAGATTTTCAAAATTGGAAATGGTATCACCATTCGCCAATCCACCTGAAACAGTATTTGATGAAAAGTTGGCAATGACACCCAGGTTTGAATTGCTGTAGTCCAATGTATCACTACCTTCACCCCCATCAAGTATGTCAGCTGCGTTGCCACTTTGAATGGTATCATCTCCTAAGTGTCCATCAATGGTGACTGCTGAGTTTCCTGAACTGAATAGTAAATCATCCCCTCGACTACCTTGTACCATTTCGATATTGGAACCGCTTACATCGAAGGTGACACCTTTCCAGTCATCGATATAAAGAGAATCATACCCTTCACCACCATCAATAAATCCGGAATTCTGTCCGTGTACATCTTCTGCGTCGATGTGTAATTCATCATCACCACCCCCGCCAAGCAGAATATCGGAACCACCGCCGCCATATAGGACTTCATCACCTGCTCCACCGGTAATAGTGTCATTACCTGCACCACCGAAAACGCGCTCCACGTTGCTGATCGAGGCGTCGAAATTGACTCCTTCGTTACCTTGAATCACAACCGTGTCGTATCCTTCACCGCCATCAATGCGGTCTTTCTGGGTTTCACCTGCTTGCAGGATTGCAAGATCCCGGGCATCCATTATCAATGTGTCATCGCCCTCTTCGCCATAAAGTTTATCAGAACCCTCACCACCTATTAATACGTCATCTCCTCCTTCACCAAAAATCTCATCATTGCCGCCTTCACCATCAATAAAATCATTGCCCGGATCACGAGGAACAGAAAGCACAAACGAGGTATCTGAACCGCTTTCTATATCAGTAACGGCAACATTGAAATCAGCCTGATCAAAGGGTACTGGTGAGAATGTTATGGTCGTTCCGCTGATATCCTCCCATGACAATTCATAAGTGCCATCTCCTAAATCTGTGCCTTGGGAAGGAATAATACCATTTGGAATTCCGTCCAATATCAATACATATGGTTCTTCCAATGACGATACAAAGTCATCGATATCCACTTGCAGATCAACAGTGATATCCTTCATGTCTCCCAATAGAGTATCATCCCCACTATCCCCATGGATTGTATCGCTACCGTCTCCGCCAACCACTCGATCATCAAACGGGGTGCCTGAAAGGATTTGATCATCCGATGTTAAGTTGCCGGCTGTCTGAATATCAACATCAAATGTTTTGATAGTAGTATGGGAATCGGAATTGCTAAATTCCTCGCTGGTAACACTGACCTCGATTTGATAGGAACCGTCTGATCCCTTTGGAGGAACCATTTTTAATCCACTGAGATCAGCTTGTGGTACTTCCCAAACGCCGGGACTAATCTCTGTTCCCGCTGTTAAAAGGGTACCAATCGGAAATCCTGACAGTTGAATCGTCATTGCTTCCGACCCGTCGTTATCCAGTAACTCTGCTTGAATGCTAAGATCAACAGCTCCAATTTGCGTTATTTCAATGTTATCATTGATATACACATAACATCCGTCAGCAACGGCATCAACACGAACCAGGATTTCACCGGTAACAGTGACATCCTTACCCGGCAAACCGGCAGTAGTCGTTGTTACAGAAATATCCAATTCAATCAAACCATGCTCGTTCTCCGGTGGTGTTAAGGTCAATCCTTCCAATTCTTCAGGGGTTAAGGTCCAAACACCGTTGTTTTCAAATCCAGCTGAGAGACTGGCGCCTTCCGGAACTCCACTGATTTCTATGACTTGGGATTCAAAAACCTCCAATTGAGCTGCATTCGTTGATATGGAAAGAGGTATCGAAGTATCTTCAAAACCATCAGCAGGTGACACGTTCAGAGCGGGATTAGTCGTTTTTGCCTCAATATCCACCTGGATTCTGTCACTTGCAGTCATCACTTCACCGGTGGATGTCTCGGTCGCAATACATTCAACCTCAATTTCGAAGTTGTCATGGCTGTTAAGCGGCGGAATCAGTACGAGTCCTTCCAGCTGCTCAGGACTTAAGATCCATACCCCACTCACCAATGTCCCAGCAGAAAGTGAAGCGCCATCAGGCAATCCTGATATTTTGATTTGCAAGTCTTCTGAACCGTCTGTGTCAATGAGAGACGATTCAATTGATAAAGCAATGGAACTGTTTTCAACACCGGAAACGTTTTCAGTCTGAAGGGTTACCGAATCTGTTATCGCAGTGATGTTCACATCAATCATTGTTGAGGTGGAATTGATATCGCCGTTTTCCGCTTCCATACTAACTGACGTGATTCTTAGTCTAAAATTCTCATCACTGTTTTCCGGCGGGGTTATTGTCAGCTCAGCCAGATCGTCAGGATTGAGTAGCCAGAATTCACCGGAAAAATCCGGTGAACCCGTCGATAGAACGGCCCCTTCAGGCACTCCCTCAATGACAATCATCATGGATTCCGATCCATCCAGGTCTGTCAGGGCAGTCGTTATATCAAGAGGAACGGTACGATCCTCCTCCATGAAGATATCTTCAACTTCAAGTGTCGGTGCATCAGCAACAGCATTGACCTCAACTCGAAATGTCTGCGGTTCGCTGACCGCTTCATCTCCATTGGAACCTTCGAGAGAATAAGATCTTACCGTAACATCAAAATCCGTGTCATCGTTATGAGGTGCGGTAACCGTTAATCCTTCGATATCTTCTGCATTCACTGTCCAGATTCCAGCCCCATCTCTTGTCCCTGCTGATAAAACAGCACCTTCCGGTATTCCTTCCAGCTCAATTCTCAGTGTCTCCGAGCCATCCGTATCATTCAATGAACTCCGGATATCAAGTGCAATGGCTACGTCTTCCAATCCTGATACATCAGCGGAATCAAGATTGGGCACATCCGCGACTGCATGAACTTTAATATCTTGTGTTTCTTTCAGGGTAATCGTTTGACTGTCACTGCCAGTAATAACACCTTCAATAATTAGAGAAAATTCAGCGTGATTGTTTTCCAAAGGTATCAATTCCACATTTTTTGTCTGGCCTTCTTCCAATTCCCAGACTCCGGGACTGGTCTCAGTGCCGACAGAAAGGCTGTATCCCTCGGGAACACCCAAAATCCGGATAATCATAATGCTTTCCGGATTGGGGTTTGCCATGTGGATATCAAGTTTAACCGGTGTATCCTCCAGGGTCTCCCTGCTACCCAGTTCTATTACCGGAGGTGCCAGCAATCGCTCTTCGTTCAATCCGTCGTCCGTGTTTGAACCATCATCATCGGAATCATTTTCGTCGGAAACACCACCTGTTTCCTCTTCCTCATCCTCTATGATTGAGGAATTATCTTCCGAATCAATGAGATTACTATCTGAATTAGGAGACCCGGAAACCTGTGCTGCATTCGCTTGTGAATTGGTCGCTGATAATGTCGGATTATCCGGAGGCAGATCACCTTGATCACCGTCATTTCCTACACCCTCATTGCCCCCAACCGTGGCAAGATAGGGATCCGGCAATTCGCTGCCATCTGCCAAAAGATCGGATGAATCCGGATGATAGTCGACATTTGTGACATTTCCGTTGTTGTGGTTTTGCGGAAGGCCGCTCTCGCCATCAACAATCCCGTCGCTATCGCTCGAAAAACCGCCGGGAACAAGATCTTGAATACCGGCAGGGTCATCGCTGAAATAGCCGGCATTCATATCAGAACTTTCCGCAGTGTGAGCTGAACCAACAATACCAAGCGCTGCAGCTGCCGCTATCTGAGCTGCCTGTCCCAATCCCGGACCACCTTCCGTACCGCGCTTCTTTCGGGACTCAATGTCTCCCGTATCGGAGATGATATTCAACAGATGCTGGTTATTTTTCAGCTGTTCGATATCATATAGCGTCCCACCGAAATTGAGATGTTCAATGCCGCTGACAATATTTTTTGAATCGCCTGAAAGGCTTTCCACGATCAGAAAATCATCCTCAAAACTAAACTGATAGTGGCAAAGGTCCCCTTTAAAGATGGCTGTGTCATCACCGGAACCTCCGGAAAGCCGATTGGTTCCGGTACCGCCGTAAAGAATATCATCCCCTTTTCCTCCGAAGAGATGATCATCACCTTCACCACCCACCAGCTGATCATCGCCATCTCCTCCGAAAAGGAAATCATTTCCTTCACCTCCGGAGAGCATATCATCACCTTTACCTCCGGCAAGTCTGTCATCACCTTGCATTCCAAACAGTTGGTTATCACCGGCATCACCTGTTAACGAATCATCGTGGGCAGAACCGGAAAGATTTTCTATATCATACAACTGATCACCTTCGGCACTGCCACCGGATGCGACTGCAGTTCCATCACCTCTGTCCAGGGTGATATTGACACCCTCATTGGAATAACCATAATCTGCTGTGTCGTTACCTTCACCTCCACGAAGAATATCTGCACCTTCACCACCATTCAGGTAGTCGTCACCAACACCGCCAATTAATTCATCCTCACCTTCACCACCACTGAGAACATCGTCCCCTTCTCCACCATCCAGGGTGTCATTACCTTCATGGCCAAACAAAGCATCATTGCCTTCGTTTCCTCTTAAAGTATTATCACTTTCATTACCCAAGATTTGATCATCATGCATTGAACCGACAACGTTTTCGACGTTTTTAATGGTGTCACCCTCGGCAGTACCGCCAGACCCAAACCCTCTGTCAAGATCAACAATCACGCCTTCTTTCGAGTCATCATAAAGGATGGTGTCTTCTCCATCTCCTCCATCCAGATGATCGGCGCCTTTACCTCCTCTTAGTACATCATCGAAACCAGCCCCTTTCAGGGTGTCGTTCCCGTCACGACCATCCAAATAACCTTTTTCCTCCAAAGCACTTAAGATGTCATCACTTGCAGTACCCGCTTTTGCCTGCCCCAGTTCAGCATCTTCAATACCTTCGATATTTTGGAAGGAATCCACGGCTGCTTCACCCAGGTCAACAGGACCACCACCGTCAACTATTTCGTACTCTTCAAGTATAGCTGCCAGATTAATACGAGTACCATCATGCAACTGGATATTGGACAGATCATGATTCCAGGAGTCGAAATCATTGATCGTAATAGACCGGTTAGGTTCTTCACTCCCGTCTTTTTCCACTGTGGTGATTGTCAATTGTCCATCATTCAGTTCAAAGGAAAGGTCAGCCAGATCCTTGTTCATTAGACTGAAATCTTCAGAGCTACTGATTAAATGACCCAGTTTAGAGGTTCTGTCTGACCAGTGGTCTTCATCTAGACCCAGTTCATCAGCTGTAGTTAAAATCTGTTGCCAGTAAAGCGCTTCATCACTTTTCGGATCTTCTTCCAACAGGTTGGTAACATATTCTTCCTTGCTAACAACCCGGTAAGTATCCAAAAACGCTTCTTCTGTTATCTCACCCGCTTGCAAGGAGTCATATGTTGCCTGGAATTGTTCATAATCTTCTTTTTCGGTAATGCGATTGCCATTGGCGTCCAGAATGACTGTGCCTCCTTCAACAATGGATTGGTATTCAAAAGCTTGACTCAGGTCCTGATAAAAATCTTCCAGGTTATCTGCATCAGATTCATAAATGGCTCTTTTGGCGAACCCGTTGCCACCTTCGATCTCGATATTCTGAATGGTGTCTATAACAAGATCAGCCACCCCTTCACTGAGGGAAGGTCTGGCAGGTTCAACCAAGATACTTTCGCCGGTTACCGGATCATATTTGTATTCCGGAGAATCGTTGGGACCGGGTTCGAAATAATAGCGGGTACCGTTCATGTAAACACGATCTGCTATCATTGTGAAAGTAAGGTCACGCATTTCAGAGGCATTGGCAATTTGACCGCCCGTTTGATCAAGCAATACTTGAAGTTGATCATTGACACTTTCCGCCAGGTTCTTGACTAAGGTAGGATCACCGTCTTCTTTAGTATAAAGACTGCTGATTTCGTATTCCCCGGTTTCCTCATTGAAACTCATGGTGAGATAGGATTGTGGAGGTGGCGGGTCCGGTTCTCCAGGGAACAACGCGTTTCCAATGGCTGTCCCAATAGCTGTTCCGACTATGGAGCCGATATAGGTACCGACCACGGGAATAATAGAGCCAACATAAGCACCGACCATTCCGCCGACCATACCAACCATGGCGGCACCTTCACTGCCTGCTTCTACAATGTCGTTAGCGATCTTGGACGAACCGATTTCATCATCCATTCCGCAAATGGAGATAATCGTGTCCAAACCAACGGAACCGGCTGATTGATATTGCTGAATTCCCTGAAGGGCGGCTTTGGATTGACCGACCTGCTCTTCATTGAGACCAAGAACACTCTCTCCGGCAAAGCCGATAATTGTATCGTATGCTAATCCAGCCCCAATATCGGTGGCATTGGCTTGCAGGGTGTTTCCGTTTGAAAAGGAGCCACCATCGACCATGTTGCCGAGTCCTTTAGTCAGGGTAGTAATCCCCACATCAGCAAGATAGGATTCGGTATCGTTCCAATCATTCAATTCAGCCAAATGGTCACTGAGAACACTGCCCGTTCCATCCAGGCCGACTTTAAAAGCTCCCATTCCATCAACCTGCGGGGCTTCCCAGTCTTGCCACTCTCCTCCGTCTTCAGGCTCCATACCCACGGCACGCCTGACACCCCCGACAATACTATCAAACTTGTCCCCGACTTTCCCGGTCAGCTCATCGCCAAAATCAAAAACGGCATCCAAAACAGTCGGCTCAGGCTGCACAGGCGGGACCTTGTTACCATCTGCAAATCCCTCAGCAGCCGGAACTTCCAGTTCACCAAGGTTAAGCTGCTCATCCGGTTCTTTTACTAGGGCATCTTCAGCTTCATTTGTAAGTGCGTTTTCCTCCTCTTTTTGCTTTTCCCTTTCAGCAAGAATTGCCTCTTCTTCTGGAGTCAGTGCATCAGAGACGATGTCACCTTCCGTATATCCATTACTCGCAAGTGCTGTCGGGATATCCTCATACAATGAGGCTTCACCTGCAAAGTCGCTTGGATAAACCTCGTCATCACTTGAAGCTGGTAGAGTTTCAACCTCCTGATCACTGGCTTGCTCACCATCAGATAATTCGACACCTTCCAGCCTTGATTCCTGGAATTGCTCATACATTCCGGGATCAACGTCTGCTCCCGCTGTTTCTGAATTTGACTGATTAGAATCCAGTTCTGAAATTATATCATGAGCTGCATCAGGATCCGGTATTAATCCTAAATCACTATCCGATTCCCCAACTCGTTCTTCAATTGGTTGGAGAACTTGTTCTATATTGCTAGGGTTTACAGGCTTTGAAAGGTCTAATAATTCACCATATATATCTTCATTTAAACAGTTATCACTTTCGGTCTGATCAAACTCGAGAGAATCAGTTTCGCCGCTATCAGATAACGATGATTTTAGATCTGCTAAGCCGTCATCCGAAGCAATGGCATCAATAGTTCCAATAAGGGCATCACCGATACCATTGGCTATTGTTTCTCCTGTATCTAATATTGAATTACTCAAATCCTCCGCAATCGATTCAGTTTTATCTGTAAGAGTTGTAGCTGCATTCTCAATTTTCTCTTTAACATTAAGAACCTGTTCTCGGGCTTCGGAAACAGTTTCAAATGCCACTTCTTTGACGGATTCCATTCCTTCGTTAATTCCATTGACTAATGAATTCTTTGCGTCGTCATAGAAATTCTCAGTTATTTCAGAAATGTCATTCCAATATCCTGTCGCGCCGTCATATAGCACTACACCAGCGTCCTTGAACATATTTCCCACATCTGCAGCATTTAACATCGCACCTGCCAATCTGAAATAAGTATTTGGATCGCCATTATATTCCCAATCTTCGCTGTAACCGCTAATTCCAAAATGATTATAGACTCTGCTAATTTCTGTGACGCATGTGTTGTACCAATCATACCTTTCAAAACCATCTTGCCCTTGAGAAGGATCTGAATCTGGAATCTGTGTTTGTGTTAGCTCAACATTTAGCAGATCTTCTTTTAGGCGTCCTTTAAAAGCATCTTTACCAACAAGAAATGTTTTCGTGATACCTGAATTAGCAAAGTCATATTTTCGTGATTCTAGAAGTTTACTTTCATCGAATAATCCACCGTCAAATCCATCCCAAGCACTATCATTTGGGAATCGATTCCGTCCAAAAGTTCCAATTATTTCTCCATTTTTAATATATGAGTAATTCAAATGTCCTACAATTGCATTATGCTGAAACAGATTAATTCTTATTTCATATATATCATTTGTATTTCCCATAACTATCACCTAGTTTAATATGATCGTATTTTTTGAGATAACTTTATTAATTCTAGAGTCTTTACTATTAGAATCATTAGCAATAATTTCAATTTCTAATAGCATAAAATCCAAAGGATTCTTGTCAGTGATGTATTCGCTTTTTAAAAAGTCCCAGTGGTCACATTTAAAAAGATGCCATGGACTATCTATATCTGAGATCATCCCCTGTCCAGTCTTGGTTGGTTTTAAAGGACGCGACTTATCATATTCATATTTCCTTCTATCCTTTCGATTAAGCTTTAAATGATAAGTAAATATTTCTTTATTGCTTTTGGGATTATAGGCAAACTCGCAGGGTTTATTAATTGCTTTATCGATTTTACTTCTAAACTCAGGTATCTTGTAAATATTATTTGTCATTGTAATATTTCCACATTTTACACCAATCAATCTAATAAAAAAATTGCAATATATTGTTCTCCAATTGGCATCAGCAATGAAACATGAGGGATATTTATTGGAATTTATTATTGTTTCATGATTGCAAAAATCAGTTTTTCGCGGTTGAGTGACAATGGTTGGACCAGGATCATTTTGATAATTACTTGTTTTTAAGAGCAAAGCTCGATTGACAATATCCGCTTGAACACTACCAATATAATTGGGATGTTTAGTAAATAGAAAATCGATCATTCTAAATACTATAAATACTATCAATAGAACTAAAGCCGTCTTAATAACTAATTTTTTTAGCAAATTATTAAATCTCATTTTTTTAGTTTTAATTTTTACAGGTATTAATATATTTAAAATAGAGCTAGGTGTTTAGTGATTTTATTTGCTTCATAATAACTTGAACAAGCCCCAAGCCATGCTGTTAAATGATAGAATCCCACACAAATTCACGAGGAACAGTCAATTAATAATTGGGAAGCGCTATGGTTTAAGTATTGGCAGTCAAATCGTTGAAATTTGTTTGTTGCAAATAATAGATTTCGTTGTTTTTCTTGCCTTATGCGATTGAATCGACATAATCAGAAGTATTTGCCTAATTAATATAGTATACTAATTAGTATAAAATAAGAATTTTTCTAAAACTGACTTGTACTAGTCGTACAAATCAGTGGAAAAATGATGTCTTTAAATAGATAGATTGTCAACTGATCGTAAAGTATTCGAATTCAGCAAAATCATAAAACACTAAGATTATGGGGTTTTAGTTCGATTTGAACCGTGAAAACGAAAAAATTTCCCAACCGATTACCTTCATCCGATATCACCGATAAAATTTCCATTCCGATCAGTAACGCTGGACCATATAATTCGCCTATATGAATTATTGTTCGTGTCTGGTTATGTGATCTCGATAATGGTTTTTAGAGCATGCCGGTTGCATCATAGGCGTATTGTTTAACCGGGGATGGAACAGAAAACAGGATTCCGTCAAAGTCCTCCAAATTTTCAGTGATTGTATTCACAGCACTTTTTCGGATTATTCCAGATTTAATATTATCGCTATACTCTTGATTGTCTTCCCAATCTCCAATAAATATCATTTATAGCATTAATGTTGGTCATAGTTTCCCTAATTGAACGC
>JANQLH010000496.1 GCA_028280735.1 SAR324 cluster bacterium
ATATATTTAGGGAACTATCGATCAAGGAGCCAAACGAATGAAGCAGTTTGTATTAATGGATAAAGAGAGACAACGATTGGTTTATAATCAAGCTGGTGCCCACCTCAATCTGGCAGAAGTAGCAATCGAAAAGGACTTTTGGGTTTGTTGGACTCTCGATAAGCTGTTTCAACTTCCTAAATGGGGAGACAGTTTTACTTTCAAAGAAGGAACGTCTCTTTCCAAAGGCTGGAAGCTTATAGATCGGTTTTCTGAGGATATCGATATCGTCATAAATAGAGATGTTCTGGGATTTGGCGGAGATAACAAACCAGAAACCGCACCAAGTAGAAAACAGACAAAGAAGCGATTAGAAGGACTACGAGTAGCATGTCAACAATGTGTGACGGAATCAATTCTGCCAGTATTGAAAGATGTTTTATCTGATGAAATCCCGGCAGAACAAAACTGGGATTTAGTTATTGATGAATTTGATCAAGACAACCAGACTTTACTTTTCAACTATCCTTCTGTCTTTATAGAGCAGGCTGAGTACCTTAGACCTACAGTAAAAATTGAAATGGGTGCACGCTCTGATACTGAACCGGTCGAATCCATAAAGGTTCGTTCTTATATCAGTGAGGTTTTTCCGGATCTATTAGCAAACTCGGAAATTGGTGTCAGAGCCGTATCACCAGTCAGAACGTTTTGGGAAAAAGCAATGCTTTTGCATGAGGAGTCTTTCCGGCCAAATGCAGATCGTCGATTCAAAGCACACATGGCGAGGCATTATTATGATCTTTACCGTCTGATACAGGCTGGAATTGCTGAAAAAGCTGCGGCTGATTTAGAGCTTTTCACCAGGATTAAAGATCATCGTATGGTCTTCTTTCGATACACTTGGTTTGATTATGATTCAATTAATCCGGGACCATTGCGATTGGTTCCAACAGAATCTCAAATGCCAAATTGGAGATCCGACTATTCAAATATGCAACAAGAAATGTTTTTTGGTGAGATCCCAACCTTTGATGAAATCATAGATGAGGTCAATCGTTTCCAAGTAGAATTTAATAAAAGCTGTTAATCTTCCGACAAAATCCGAGTAATAGATGAGAAACCAAATGAAGTGTCCGGACGGACTTGACCGGCACTTTGAATCTGCTAAATCACGTGATTGTTTACCCGTTTTTAAGCTCCCTACTCTACCTTGATTTTTACAAGAGTGAAGGAAATCCGGCAGGGTGAGTATCTGATATAGACGCGTTGTGAGACGGGTTGTTAAAATTATCATGTAATCTTACACCATTCCAAAACTTTCTCGGTTCCATGAAAAAAAGCATAACAAGAAATCGGCGGATTGAACGGGAAGTAAAAACCGTCAGAGCGATGGTCAAAATTTTCTGTAGTGCGCATCATCAATCCAATGCTGTTCCCTGCCAGGAATGCCTGGACGTTCTTCGTTACGCGGAAAAAAGGATCGACTTCTGCCCGTTTCTGGAAAACAAGCCAACCTGTGCCAACTGCACGGTTCACTGCTTTAAGCCGCATTACCGCCAGAAAGTGAAACGAGTGATGGCGTTTGCCGGCCCCCGCATGTCATACAGACACCCACTCCTGACTTTCTTTCATTTCCTGGATAAATTTCGAGCAGCACCGACCAGACCTGTCAGAAACGCTAATAAGGATAGGAATTCAAATTCAGGTGATAGAGTGCCTATTAAACAATAAGGTTGATGTCACCTAATTTTGATAGTGATTTAGAAATTGGTATGCTGCCCCATGATTTCCTGCTGATTTACCTGATTTTCATGAATTCTTAAGAGATTTTTTTGACAACCTCTTTTGCATCAATTGATATCAATTTTCACTTAAAAAGTAAAAATTGAGACGCAAATTTTACCTTAAATGTCAAAAATAGATGAAAAATGCTTATACAACTCATCAGACCTACTTCAATTTGAAATGCCATGAAAGTATTTAGAAACAGGTTTTTCAATGCCCCAGAAGATAGTTTTTTTATATTCGGTCCAAGGGGAACCGGCAAATCCACTTGGTTGAAAAAGAGTTTCCCGGATGCATACTTAGTCGATTTATTGGATCATGCCGCATACAGGAACTATGTTGCTAATCCGGAAAGAATCGAACAAATAGTCAAGGCTAATCCTGGGACAAAGAGGTTTGTAATCGATGAAGTGCAGAAAGTACCCGATATCCTGGATGTAATCCATGGCCTGATCGAGACCTATCCTACTCATCAATTCATTTTAACAGGATCAAGCGCCCGGAAACTAAGACGTGGAGGGGTCAACTTACTGGCAGGCAGAGTTCTGTTAACACACTTCCATCCTTTCATGGCCGCTGAACTGGAGAATGATTTTGATCTGGACAAAGCACTAAAAAACGGCTTGGTCCCATTGGTTGTTACCGCCAGATCCCCTGAGAAAACAATGGCAACATATATTTCATTGTATTTGAAGGAAGAGGTTAAAGAGGAAGGATTGGTCAGGGATATTGGAACTTTTGCCCGAATATTAGAAGCCATCAGCTTCTCCCATGGCAGCATATTAAATATCAGCAATATCGCACGGGAATGTCAGACTTCGAGAAAGATCGCTGAAAACTACCTATCCGTTATAGAAGATTTATTGCTTGGATACAAAGTGCCGGTATTTACAAAAAGGGCTAAAAGGGAAATGACAGCTCAACCTAAGTTTTACATTTTTGATTCTGGCGTATTCAATCACTTACGCCCGAAGGGTCCCTTGGACAGTCCGGATGAAATTGGTGGAATAGCATTGGAAGGCTTGGTCTTGCAGCATTTCAAAGCCTGGTGTGACTATTCAGAAAATTCGCCAGAGATTTATTTCTGGCGATCACGGGGAGGATCAGAAGTCGATTTTGTGTTGTATGGTGAAAACTGTTTTTACGCTGTGGAGGTCAAAAACTCAAAACAAATTCATCCCAAAAGTCTGAGATCACTCAAAGCATTCAAAAACGACTATCCTGAGGCTAAAACAATGTTGCTGTATCGTGGAAACGAAAGACTGGAGATTGACGGAATACTTTGCCGGCCAGTCAATGAATTTCTCCTCCAATTGACACCAAACATCTGGCCGGGATCGTAAGAAACCATAAATAAAATCAGGTATGCTGTCATCTGGTTAACCTTGGTTTAATGTCACTTGGCGATATTTCGACAAATCTTCTTAGCGGAAAACCGATTCAAAAATAGTAACTTGACATGATTTAATGCCTATGCGGGAAAAAGAGGTAAATGAAGAGTAAGAGGGGGTAAAGATAGAAAATCAGGTCAATATATTTTTCATTCGGATTTATCGAATTTAAAGACCTGACTATTTTTCTGGTGAATAATGAATCATGCAGAATCAGTTGGGCTTTTAATCCGGATTCCACAATAAAGGTACTGAGAAATTGTAACATTTTACAATGATATTGCCCTGGATGCTAAACTGCTGCATTTTTTAAATAGGGATCCAATCTGGTTGCAGACTTGCGCGCAGTACTCTGTGAGACTTGCATATTTATCGGCGAGCGATACTAAATAAGACTCCGGATAGCGCGGTGGAATCGGTGTCAATGGCCACATATGCCGTATAATGGCATCGCGTTCGATTGGATTAAGGTAAAAATGCTGTTCAGCGTTCTTTAGTGCGATTCCAGGATGTTTGAAACCATGCAGC
>JANQLH010000372.1 GCA_028280735.1 SAR324 cluster bacterium
GCCTTCCAAGCTGAGGGTCGCGAGTTCGAGTCTCGTTTCCCGCTCCATCCTAAAAGCTTCTGAAAGCCGATATTTATTAAGGTTTACGAACCTTAGAAAATATCGGCTTTTTGCATTTTTAGGGTATAAGTCCATGCTCAGGTGCTTTGTGTGTGAGAATGTGTTTAAGTACCTGTATTAAAAGACAAAAACCAATCAGAAAACATGCAGTATCCCTCATTTGCGATTGTTAGAATTGTTAGATTTTAAAAATCTTTTTCATAACAATGGATTACAAGAAAAAAATCGCAAAAATATCCTCAAGGCAGAATGATCAAGCTTCTATTAAAACTGTTGATGGAGGCTGAGGTAATAGTCATCGTTTTTCAGCAATTGTTCGTGAGTTCCGGAAATTCTGATTATACCGTTTTCCATGAGATGGATTTTGTCCATTTGCGCCATGGTGTTCATTCGATGGCTGATCATCAGTAAGGTCTTTTCTTCGGCAAAGGTAAAAAGCAAATCCAGTATCTCTCTTTCCGTGCCTTTGTCCAGACCTTCGGTTGGTTCATCCAGCAGCAGCAGCGGTGCATCGCGAAGGAGCACCCGGGCTACCCCAATACGCCGTCTTTCCCCGCCGGAAAGCTGCCTTCCGCCTTCACCGATCCAGGAATCCAGCGCATCATTAGACTGAATCAAAGCAGAGAGTCCTACCTTCTCCAGTACCTGTAAAAGTTGTTGATCCAACTGTTTTCTATCTGTCTTTGTCCGCTTAGAAGAGTCGTCGGGCAGGGCCATGGCCAGGTTGTCCCTGAGTGTGCCGCTGAATAGATAGATACGCTGGCTGACCACAGAAATTCCTGAGGTCAGGGCCTTCTGGTCGTAGCTGTCGATAGCGGCTCCGTCTAAAGTAATCCGACCGGCATCCGGCTCCCATTGTCTGGTGATCAGCGACACCAGGGTGGATTTTCCGCAGCCGGTTTTTCCCAGTAAGGCTGCTTTTTCTCCGACTCCCAGGGTAAGAGTAATGCCGTTCAGTACCTTGTGACCTCCTCCCGGATAGCTGAAGTCAACTCCTTCCATGACAAGTGTTCCCCGGGAGACAGTGTTGTTGCTCTGTTGGTTGAAAGTCACAGCAGGAGTTTGATCGGCAAGATCGTTGAGGCGTTTCGCCGCATCAATGCATGCGGACAGATGCTGGAAGGCTCCAGCTGCAGGCATCAGCATTTCGATGCAGGCAAGGGCCATAAAGGCAACCATCGCCATCATGGGCCCAGGCGGTTGGTGAATTCCTACACCGTCTGCAGCTGCATAGAGCACACCCACTGCAACCAGGCCGTGGCTGAGTATCAGGATGGCCTGGCTCAGGGCTACAACTTCATTCATGGTCCGCTGACTACTCAAAAGACGGGCTTCGAAAAGGGTAATCCTCTCCCGGAATCGGTCTGCTGCCCCAAACAGGGAAACCTCAGCCAGACCCTGAACAAATTCCAGAATACGAACTCGGAGCATACGTTTGTTTTCAAGCTGCCGGATGCCGGGCTTGCGCCCCATCAGATAAAAAGTACAGGGCAGGATCAACCAGATTGCCGCCAGACTTAAACAAAGGATCAGGGCTAATTCAAGATCGATAAAGGCAAGAAATGCAAACAATCCGCAAAGCATGATTGCTGCAGCTATAACCGGGATGACCAGCCGCAGGTAGAGATGATCCAGGACATCGATATCTGCAACAAGGCGGTTAAGCAGTTCCCCCTGCCTCAGTCCCTGCATGTTTGCAGCACTAAGCGGCAGGATCCTCTGCCAGGTCCACACTCGAAGGCGAGTCAGCAGTTGAAAGGTTGCTTCATGGGTTGCCAGTCTCTCTGCATAACGGCTCAGGGTTCTGAGCAGAGAAAAGAAACGAACTCCCGCTCCGGGCGTGAAGTAGTTAAAGGCATAGGCTGTCACCGGGATCAGGCCGGCTACGGCAGCTGCAGATAAAAACCAACCGGAAAGGGAGAGCAGACTGATACCGGCAGCAAGCGTAAGCACGCTTAGGGAAAGCCCCAGGAGCATCATCCGCCATTGGCG
Source organism: SAR324 cluster bacterium (assembly GCA_028280735.1). Classification (GTDB taxonomy): domain Bacteria; phylum SAR324; class SAR324; order XYD2-FULL-50-16; family XYD2-FULL-50-16; genus JAHJTV01. The sequence continues at coordinate 2,053 of JANQLH010000372.1, forward strand.
GCGGAACAGCTTTAGAAAAGGCAAAAGAGCTTTCATGGGGTAACCTCCTTGTTAGAGGGCTGCAAACTGTCCAATTCCCCAGTCTGCATTTGCCGAAACAGTCCGGAAACCTGGCTTAATGCTTGAAAGTTTCCCTGCTGAACGATAAATCCCTTATCCAGCACCAGAATCTCATCCATCCGGCTAAGCTGCTCAAGGCGGTGGGTGATCATGAGACAGGATGACTCAGCCATGGCTTCGTTCAGGGATTTAAGTACAGCCTGTTCACTGTGCCGGTCCAGACTAGCCGTAGGTTCATCCAGTAAAAAGAGCTGTGCCTCCTGCCCCAGGGAGCGGGCCAGTGCGATACGCTGGGCAACTCCAACGGACACTCCGGTCATCTGCTCACCGATGGGATGATCCAGTCCCTGGGCCTGCTGATCCACAAAATCAAGAACCCTGGCTCGTTCCAGCAATGCTCGAACAGTCATGTCAGTCATTCCGGGATTTGACAAGGCAACGTTTTCCCTGATGCTGCCTTGAAACAACATGGGGTCCTGCCCCAGCCAAGCTAGTGAGTCTCGCCAAAGGTCCATGGGCAGGTCGTTGAGCTCCACACCATTGATTTTTAGCGAGCCTTCATAAGGCAAAAATCCCAGAATTCCGTTTAGAAGACTGGTTTTACCGGCACCGCTGGGACCGACAACAGCAATATGATCCCCGGCATTGAGCCTGAAATCCATAGGACCCGCAAGAACAGTACCGGAAACGCTTTTAACCGAGAACTCCTTTGCTTCAATGGCAATGGGCAAATCGGATTCCAGGGGATTTACCTGCGTCTTTCGGGGCCGGGATGGTGCTGCCGGTATCTGGTACTCCATCAGCTTCATCAGCTCTTCGGCCGCCCCTGCAGCCTGTGCTCTGGCATGATAATAGGTACCAAGATCCCTTAGCGGTTGGTAGTATTCCGGGGCAAGGATCAGCACAAACATTCCGGTGAACAGGACAAAGGGTCCGCCATAATTGCCAAACTCCATGTAGCCCAGGTAGCCCAGGCCGAAATATACGGCAATCATGGCAATGGCAATCGCACTGAAAAACTCCAGAACCGCGGAACTCAGGAAAGCGATGCGCAATACGGACATGGTTTTCTTGCGAAAGGACTCCGAGGCAGCCTCAATGACTTTGAGTTCTGCCTCACCCCGGTTGAAAAGTTTTAAGGTAGTTAGTCCTTTTAGACGATCAAGAAAATGACCGCTGAGCTGTGAAAGGGCTTTGAAATGCTTTTGGTTGGCATTGGCTGCTCCCCAACCCACAAGCACCATAAAAAAAGGAATCAACGGGGCTGTGCCGAGCAATATGAGCCCTGCTACCCAGTTCAGGGGGAAAACCGCGGCAAGAATGGTCAGAGGAACAAATCCGGCCAGTACCATCTGGGGTAGATATTTCGCATAGTAATCGTGCAGGTCTTCAACCTGTTCAAGTACAATGCTTGCCCAGCTGCCGGCAGGTTTCCCTCCCACAAAGGCGGGACCAAGCTGCCCGAGTTTATCCAGTAAAGCGGCTCGTATTTCCCGGCGCAGACGCTTTCCTGCCTCAAAGGCAAATCGTTCCCGGGCATAGCTGAAAATCGCCCGCAGCAGAATTAATCCGAGGAGTATAGCGAATGAAAGCTGGAATTCAGTCCTGGGAAGCTTCAAGATAATGATGCCATGGAGCACAGTGGCGATTAAATAGGCCTGGAGCACCAGGCAGAGGCCGGTCAGAACCCCGGAAAACACCGTTAAATAAAGATAGGGTCCACAGGCTTTTTTCTGTTTTCTCAACCAGGAAGTAAGCTTTTTTTCAAGGGATTTATCCATAAGGTCCCTTGGCCCGGAGGATCAATTGCATTTTAGTCCGAATAAGATATGAAAGTTCATGGTGCCGATGTTTTTTGATCTGGAAACCCTGGATAATTGCTGACCGCTAACATCCCTTGGTTTCTGCGATGATAAGAATTCGCTTTTTGTATGTCAAGGTATCGAACGTGGATTATCAAGAAAGCGAGGTATCTAAACCAGGAGCCCTCTCGTGAACATCAAGACCCTCGTTTGAAGCCGGATAAATGGCGAGGCATTGGTTTTAAATGTGCTTCAAAACTTCCGGAGCCGTGATACATTATGTCGTTTATCATTCAGACGACTTTGAAGCATATCATGGCATTGCCGGGAATTTACACTCTGCGATTCATCAAATGTCAGTGAGTGTTATCATTTTTTTGAAAGTCCTTGAAATCTGTATGGCCTAACACCTTATACCGGGGTTAACATTTTGTTAATACAAGGATTAACAAAATGTTGATCCTTGCCAGATGTGTGGTTTTCGGACTATTTATTCTTTTCAAGAGGAGGGTGGCCAGTTCGATTCTCGTTTCCCGTCCACGGTAACAGCCGATATTTTAGGGAATTTACAAGCTTTTTAAAATATCCGTTCTTTTTTTGTTGGTTATCGCTATCGACTCCTTCTCCTTTTTTGCCCTGGCTTATCCTTTTTAATTCCATTTTTCTGTAATTGAGTTCAATTTCTATTGAATACCAGTTCATATAACCTTCCTTTTAAACAATAAAAGCAATACTTTGAATGCTTTCAATAAGTTTGCCCAAGTTGATTTTATCCTAGTAGTTTACAGCAATAATAACAGATGCAGATGAGCAGAAGATAAAGCATAACAGATATGATTTTTAAAAATGGTCAATAAATTAAGATGGTTATATTTATCTTGATTTTTAAATCACCAGGACTTACCCTTCAATAAAACAGATTTCTAAGAACCAACAATAACAGATTTTCACTTATGGCGTTTCAATATTTGGAATTGGCGGATGAGATTGAGAATAAGATTCTAAAGGGGGACTTTCTGACCGGAGAAAAGCTGCCTTCATTAAGAAAGATGCATCAGGATTTCAATCATAGCATTACAACGATCCATCAGGCTTATATAGAGCTGGAGAAGAGGGGAATGGTCGAGGCAAAGGAAAAATCCGGTTTTTTTGTGAAGATGTTCCGGCAGGATGGTATCAGGCAGCCTGATCTGCAGCATTGTAAAGCGGAGCCACAAAAGGTAAACGTCAATAACCTGCAGAAAAGCATATCAAAAAGAATGAGTGATCCCAATATGTCATTGGTGGGATATGCCTTTCCCAGCAATGATATCATTCCGATCAAACAGTTTTCCAAAATATTTAAATCGCTTTTACCGCGAGACCTGGAAGATGTGTTTGGTTATGACTGGACGCAGGGAAGTTTGGATCTCAGAAGACAAATTGCCAGGAGATCAATTGGATACAAGAAGCGAGTTTCATCAGGAGATGTAGTGATTACCAACGGGTGCATTGAGGCTGTCAGCATCTGTTTAACTGCAATCGCCAGACCGGGTGATGTGATAGGAGTCGAATCTCCTACTTATAACGGGTTTTTACAGCAGATCGAAGAAAACTCAATGTATGCGCTGGAACTGCCGACCACCTTGAATGAAGGGGTCGACGTCGCGAAACTGGAAGCAAAATTAAGCTCTTGCAAAGTCAAAGCCTGTCTGCTCAATCCCAGTTATCAAAATCCCTTGGGTTTTGTGATGCCGACCGAGAATAGAAGAAAATTAGTTGAACTATTGAACAGGATGGAGATTCCGATTATTGAAGATGACGTTTTCGGTGATCTGCATTTTCATGAACAACGACCACCCACCTTAAAATCCTTTGATCAAAAAGGTTTGGTTTTGTATTGTTCTTCATTTTCAAAAACCCTGGCACCTGGTCTTAAGGTCGGCTGGATAATTCCGGGTCGGTTCTTGGACAGGATAATGGAAGTCAAATCCAATTTAAATCTATCCAGCACCAAACTAAATCAGTACCTGCTCGTTCAGTTCATGAGAAACGGTTCCTACGACAGGCAACTGCGTCGGATTCAAAATGAATTGAGAAAACAGATGTGCGATATTACCCGGGCAGTGTTGCGATACTTCCCTAAAGATACCAAAATATCTTCTCCCGAAGGTGGGCTGAACCTTTGGGTACAGTTGAATGATTCTGTCGATGCTGTTGAATTGTATAAAGAAGCCTTGCAGGACAATATTCTGGTTGTTCCGGGTGTGCTTTGTTCGGGGTCGGGAAAGTATCGAAATTGCATTCGCGTTGGATGCGGTCGGGCTTTGGATCAGAAATTGGAAAAAACGATTCAGACGCTTGGTAACATTGTCTACGACATGATTGTTTAATCCTCGACTAAGTAACGCATGATGGGCCGATGTTCGGCACGTCTGGCTACCACTTTGAACCCGGCTTTTTTATAAACGGCCTCGGGGCCCACGTAAGCATCAACGTTGGACGGTTTTTTCCCCGCTTTGGGGCTGATTGCATAGGCTTCAATGATTTTGACTTTCTGCTTTTTCATATAACCGACTGCAGCTTGAAGCAGTTGCTGTGAAATGCCTTGTCTTCGGTGAGATTTGTGAATGAAAAAACACACAATTGACCAAACAGGTTTGTCATCAATGGCTTTGCAGAAACGGGAGGTCTTTAAACTGACAAAATCAGATCTGGGTCCGAACGAACACCACCCCACCGCTTTTCCCTTTTGAAAAGCAAGGATTCCCGGCATTGTACCGGATTTTACCATTGACTTCATCGCCAACTTGTTTCCATTACCGGCATGTTTATTAAACTCCTTGTTGGTAATCCTGAAATACATACACCAGCACCCCTGGCAGGCCCCCTTTTCTCCGAACAATTCCTCAAAGTCTTTCCACCAATCCAGCGTTAGAGGTTTAAAAGTGAGCTTATTCATCTGCGCCCCCTGTTTGTTTGAGTCCATAGTAAAGATTTCAATATATTGTCCTCTCCATTTGCAGTCTAGCAGTGTCCGGAATACACTGCTTATTTGTGTTGACTACCAAATCCACTTTCGTATAAATACTAGGAGTTTTTTCGCTAAGACAGCCGGAAAGACCATTATGAAGTTGGAGTAAACGCAAGTCCGGTCCTTAACTTATAGGTTTTTTAATTGGAGTTCCATGAGAAAAAGAAGTAATAAATTCGAATGCACACCCCCTCCTGTACGATTATTCACTTTTATTTTTGATTTGCTTAAACAAGCTCTAAATAAAAACAGCAGTACCAATCAGAATAACTCCAAACTCAATGAGCAGGAAAAACAATCCCTGGTGTTAAAAACTGCCAAGAAAAACAAGGGCAGATTGACTATTGCAGAGCTTACTATGGAAACTGCACTAAGTCTGGATGAAAGCAAATCAATTCTGGAAAGTATGTGCACTGCGGGTGTCGCAGAATTGCAAATAACCGACGGTGGAAGTCTGGTTTATGTATTTACCGGTCTGTTAACTGATAAAGAAAAAGATACAGCCAAAGAACCGCTGAATAGATAACATCTAATCTGATCCCGGTTTATCTGTATTTGGAGTGACTAAGGGACTACCAGTAAAGGGTGAGATGACGTTGCCGTTTTTGGGCAGGTCGGAAATCTTGCTGATACCTTTTTTCTTGACTTCATCAATACGAATGACGGAATGCATGGGTATATAGGATCGTTTGATGTCTGAAAACTCCTTTTTCAAGCGCTCTTCCGAGGGATCAATTACAATGCCGCTGTTTTTATCAAAAACATAATCCCCAATTTCAATAAAACCCAGCAAAGAACTTTGAGAGACCTGCTTTGCATATACCTCGTACAGCTTTCCGTTATTGATAAAAGTCACTTTAAAAATTGTTGATTTAGCCATAGTTTATTTGATTGTCACGATTTTTTGAATGGTAAGATAAGGTCATGGAGTGCTGTTAATTCACACATAGGGCAAGCATATCCATTTGAAACCGATTAGAAAACAGTAAATCGTTCAAATCCGCTGATATCTCAACTCTATTAAGTCAAAATAATCGTTGCTGTCTGATTGAGCAGAACAGCAAAATTTACAACGTAACCATCTGAAAATAATGAAAAAGTTTCCCTGTGGAATTTTACTAAATAATGATGTAGGTTTCCCGTAGAAAATCCGAATCCCAACAAATAAAGGAGCCACCCATGGAAACGGTTCAGGAGGTTTTAGAAGAGATTATCACTAACGAAAACTTGACAATAGAAGAAATCAGGGAACTGGCGAGAGAAGGCAGGGCTTTGCTTCTAAAAATGTCACAAGAGATCCACCGAATTGAAGGGGCTATTTTTAATAAAGACAAGTAGTTTGCCTTATAGGATTTGAGTGGAACAATTTTTCTTTTTTCAGACTATCAACAAGCACATAACGTTTGTGCGGTTTTATCTTAGCACCACATTGAGTTGAAATAAAATCGTTGTGAATTTGTTTGGTGAGTACTCCCGTTACGGGAAAAAGCTGTTCCGTTCGATGTCCAACCACTGCATGCCTCTCCTGCCTCCTAGTATCCATTTGCAGCACTTCCGGTCCACCAGCCAAATGTGGATCCAACAATCGCTGCAACATCAATGTTTCTGGCTAATGTTCCTGTTAATAGAGTCGAACAATCCGGTGCCAAATCAAGTTCGGTCGATCCGACTAAGGAAATGCCGGTAGGAAATGAGTAATTGATCGGCATATCTTCAATATCATTTGCAGCTGATACAGGTAATAAACGCTCCGATATTGGTACAAGTTAAATCCGCATAAAAGGCGGATTTAACTGATACACATCGAGAGTCTGCCCCGGACCGACTCCTAAGATTTCTGTCTGTCGTTCCTCCTGGAAATATTTAAATCTTTGTAGGTGTCCCTTCACTTTCACTTCCTTCAGGATTTGTCAGCACACTGATGGTTCCAGGCTCCTCTTTACAGGACACAAGAATAACTGAAACGGGCAACAAGGCGTTTGCCGCCTTAAAGACTAAAGATATCATTTGATCCCCTCATTCAATTGTCATTCGGACTCCTTATGTCCTTTTCAAGAGTTAACCATCTGATGTGGTGAACTAATGGCACCTGGGTAACCAATTGCAAAAAAGGACATAAGGAGTCCGAATGACAATTGAATGAGGGGATCAAATGATATCTTTAGTCTTTAAGGCGGCAAACGC
>JANQLH010000408.1 GCA_028280735.1 SAR324 cluster bacterium
TCCTTCAGAGTTCTTATCTATTTTTCAACCATACCTAGGGTGACGTTCGCAAGCTCACTTACCCTAGGCTGTTATAATCTTCCCTTACAGGAAAGTGTGTAATTTTGCATAATCAACTTAGTGTTTATGGGGTCCACAGGCTGTGTCACAATAAGAATTTTGGTGATTATGGGCAGATTTTGATTCTGCGTCATTCCGATCGATGCTGCAAGCTTCGCATCTCATGACCCGGAATTCTTTCACAACTAGTTGAAATAATTAATGGACACCGGATCAACAGACTGTGTCATAATTAAAAAATTTGCATATCATTCTGTGATTTTGAACCTTTGTCATTCCCGGCTCGACCCGGAATCTATCGTATAACATGCTGAAATCATCGGTAGAATGTAGGATGGGTAACTTGTTACCCATCAACTCTTTATATATGGCTTTTGATCACATTCCGCCCGATGGGTAACGGAGTTACCCATCCTACGGTTCTTGGAAAAATCGTAGATTTTTCTATTATGACAGAGTCTGTAAGCGAAGGTTATTCCGGTATCCATACATCTTTTCGCCATTGGATTAACCTGCCTGGAATTGCTCCAAATCCTCCGTTATATACAATTAATTCAAGTTTTTTTTTCAGTTGCCGATAGAACTATTAAGAGGATACCTTTGTCCTCATTCTTTTATTCACCCATTGAAAAGGATTTTGATGGAAACCATGGAAGAAGTCAGGGAGGCATTGCAGACTGCCATATTGTTAGGAGAAGCGGCTCAGACCTCTCACGTCGTGGAGATAAATCGCATCGGCAAGGTTCAGATAGCTGCAGGAAGGGTTGCCTTGCAGTCGTCAGCAGGAAAATGGAAGCAGATTACTCGCGACAACCTGGAAAATCGTTTGGAAGAGCTTATGTCCGAATCTGTGGAAAGCAGCGTTAAACGGCAAATCAAAACGTTGGTTTTCTAAATTGGTCATTTATCGTTTGTCAGGGTATTTCTTTGCCTTGACAAACAACCAGCTGGATTTCCAAAGTACCACCTTTGCCGCCAGCGTTTCATGCAAGTGTTGTTTTATCTTCCCTATTTCATCATCCGTAAGCTTGACTGCCAAATGATCAGCAAAGCTTTTTGATGCTTTCTTACCAATTTCAAACCATTGATCTATTTTGTTCCTGGTTATCATGGTCTTGTTAAAAAACTCTGTCTTTTGCTTTTCTTGAAGGATTAATCCCGCTTTACAAAACTGTTTTTCCAGTGGTTTGTCATTCCGGGCAAAATTACCGTCCTTATACCCTCCATAAATTGCCTGTTCCACATTTTTCACTTTCGCCAGCAGTCCAGCGCCGATTTTAGACTCCGTCATAAACTCTGACAATCGTTGGGCTTCCTCCGGAATGCTTTCCACAAGAAAGAGGTTTCCTTTTTCCGTCAAAACATTTGCTATCTTATTCAGCAATTCGAAATTTGAGTCCGATTTTGAAAGAGCATTACGGCCAATGACAATATCAAACCGGGTATCATCTTTAAAAATACCGGGAACCGTGTTCAGTTTTCCCTGTTCAACCTCTAAAACGTCAATGATAGGTCGATCCAGGTAATCCGAAGATGAAAAATGTCGTTCCAGCAAGTCCTTTTCCTGTTGTTTATACACTAACCCGTGTATTGTGCCTTCCCGGACTTGACGCAAAGACTCTCCAAGGAACACACCATCTCCGGCGTTTAACACCAGGACCATCTGGTATGGGTGAAACGCGATACGGTTAAACACATAATTTCGAATGTCCGCCAGCAACTCTGCAGTATTACCAAGCGTTCGGCCTTGCCAGTATTCCTGTTGTTTATCACCAGGTTCTTCCGATGAATCAAGCAAGGCTGCTATTTGAGTCTCTCTTCTTTGGATAACGATTTGTTTGATAGCGGCTTCATACCCCTGGTCAGACGGCTGATAAAAAATTCTGCCTTGGAGGACATCAGGAAGGTATTGCTGTGCTACCCAATGGTCTTTATAAGCGTGAGGATACATATATCCCTCGCCATGCCCGAATCCTTCCTTGTCCCTGTTTCCATCCTTGATATGGTTGGGAACTTCCTCATTTTTTTCCTTTTGAACGGCATCCAGGGCATCAAAAAAAGCAAATCCGGAATTGCTTTTCGGAGCGGTGGATAGGTACAAGCAAGCTTGTGCAAGATGAAATCTTCCCTCCGGCATACCCACATAATCAAAAGCTTGAGCAGCACTCATGACTACCTGCAATGCATTGGGATCAGCCAAACCGATATCTTCCGAAGCAAAGATAATCATTCGTCGAAACAGGAATCGAGG
>JANQLH010000160.1 GCA_028280735.1 SAR324 cluster bacterium
TAAAAGGCATGCTCGGTTGGCCAAAGGAGAAGTCGGATTGATAGTAAAGGGGGCATTGTTTGTTCATCCTAGAGGAATGCTGGGGTTCGGTCAGGCCGGAATCCACCGTAATGAGATGATTCCCGGCCTTAAGAGACTAACTCAAGCTGTGCATAACGAAGGTGGTAAAATCGTATTTCAGCTTCATCATGCAGGCAATCAGACTCATCAACGTGTCATTGGTTGCAAACCTGTTGCGCCTTCAGCCTTTGAAAAAGACCCAATCTATAGTGCAATTCCCAAAGAGCTTACGGAAACTGAAATTCTGGAAATCATCGAGTGTTTCGGCAAGGCCGCGGCACGAGCTTCGGAATCCGGAGCGGACGGGGTTCAAATTCATGGTGCACACGGTTACCTGGTGAGTAAGTTTATCTCCCCCTATTTTAACAGGCGAACCGATTCCTGGGGAGGGACTGATGAAAAACGATTCCGATTCCTCAGGGAGATTATTCTTTCCATCAGGCAGTACGCTCCCGAATTGCCTTTAATGTTGAAAATGAGTTGCCACGATCACACACCTGAACGTGGCATCACGCATGATTTGACCTTGAAATATGCCAAATGGCTGGCCGAACTAGGTATAGACGCTTTGGAGCTTAGTTCCGGTTCTTCACACTCGGTTATGCATGTATGCCTTGGAGCTGTTCCTGTTGAAGAATTTGCTCTTTCTATGCCTCTTTGGAAACGATCCGTCTTCAAGTATCTTTTCAAAAACCACTACGCGGGTAAATATGCCCTGACCAATGAATGGAACCTTGGTGCAACAAAAAAGGTTAGACAACTGACAAGGGATCTTCCTCAGTTTGTTGTTGGTGGCATTAGAACAGTGGACGTGATGAACGAGATTTTGGACAACAATTTGGCAGACTTTATATCTTTGTGTCGCCCCTTGATACGCGAACCAAACCTGGTCAAAAAAATCCGACAAGGTAAGTCGACTGAAGCCAGTTGCGATTCGTGCAACAAATGTCTGGCATCTACGTCTGTACTAAACATTCCCTTGAGGTGCTTTAGTCGATATAGCACTGAAAAAATCGAACAGATGCGAAAAAAGCAGTTGAGATATTATAAAAGCGATTCGGTCAGATGAGCTGAATAGGGGTGTTTTTGATATCTTGTTGACAGGGTTGAAGGTTTGGTGCTTCACCGGAAATTGATGAAGCACCTTGGATTGTAACTCTAAAGAGAGTATTTTTTTGCAATCACATCGAAGTAGGACTTTTCTGATACCGAATACCAGATTCCCACCTGATCCTTAAACTTTTTGAAGTCTTCGTGGACCTTCTTTGCCTGGCTATCTTTATCCGCCTCTTCTTCCAGAGTTTCATCAGCCAACTTCTTAAGATCTGCCATTACTTCGGGTGGAAATCTCTTCACGTTGACCTTGTGTTTTCCAATCAACTCCTGAAGAGCGCCACCGTTTTGAGCATCAAATTCGGCTAATGTCCAAATATTACATTCTGCTGCCGCTACATCCAAAATGACTTGGAGATCTTTTGGTAGCGAGTCATAAGCCTTTTTATTAAACATGGCTTCAAGGGTTGTTCCCGGTTCGTGCCAACCCGGTGCATAATAGAATTTGGCAGCCTTGTAAAATCCCATTCTCAGGTCATGCATCGGCCCTACCCATTCGGTTGCATCAATGACTCCTCTTTCCAGCGAAGTAAAAATCTCGCCACCCGCCAGCAAGACAACGGTACCTCCGGCTTTTGCCAGCACTTTTCCTCCAAGGCCCGGAATTCTCATTTTCAAACCTTTGAAATCGCCAATCGATTTGATCTCTTTACGGAACCATCCACCCATCTGCACCCCGGTATTTCCGAGAGGTCTTGGAATGACATTAAACGGTGCGTAAACTTCCTCCCACAATTTCAATCCATTACCGCCATAAAACCAGGCATTATTACCCTGGGCATTCAATCCGAATGGTACAGCTGCAAACCACTGTGCTGCAGGAGCTTTACCAGCCCAGTAATAAGCCGCACCACTACCTGCCTCCACAGTTCCTTGAGAAACAGATTGAAATGTCTCCAGTGGAGGGACCAGTTCGCCGCCAGCATAAACCTGGATTGTCAACCTGCCACCCGACATTTTTTTAACCATTTCGGCGAATCGCTCTGCACCGGTTTGCAACAAGGGTAGTTTAGGCGGCCAGGTTGTAACCATTCTCCACTCGTACTTCTTATTTGTAATTACAGCAGGTCCTGCACCTTTTTGTTCAGATTGCTTATCCTTTTCACAACCTGTTAAGGCTACTGTAGCCGCAGCAGCTGTTACACCAACTCCAGCCTTAATTAGAAAGTCGCGTCTTTTCATAGTTCCTTCTTTTTTCATGTGAAACAGGTCTTTAGACTATAGTACAGCTCTTTTTGCATCCCCAGGTTGCTCTTGAACAACGTCCAACTGTACCGTGGTTTTATCCACATCCTCCAAGTATAAGATAAATGCTTCGGATATGAGCCCGAAACTTCAAGCAGACCAGTTTCAGGTTAAGATAACCCAATTAGCAAAGGAGAAAAAGCGTCAGTCGTTTGCAATCTGCTGTGGCACCATTCGGATATCACCGGCGGTGATACTTTTGCCAGCACACGATGACGAACCTTTGAATAGCATACCTTTATCTAAAATCCAAACTATATTTTAAGATTTTTGTGGAGCAAGACTTCGTTGTTGAATCAAGATTAAATCTTTATCTGGTTTCACCGATACAAGGCGGATAGTAAAACATGAATTGAACTCTAAAATTTAAATCACATTTCAGGGAAAAAACTAGTTCTAATGTTTAATCTTCAAAACAGATTTTTTGATTAAACCGGTTTGGATAAAGTTTATCGGGTCAAGCTGATCGATATGGAAAAAAAAATCGGATCAGAAAAAAAACTGTGATATTTTTTTCTTATTATTTCTCATCCACCTGCCCATCAATCCTGAGTTCGTGAGCCAAGGGCAAAAAACGGTGATGACTGTTCATTGTAATTACTGGCATGTAATAGTTGTGATTGATTTTAATGGCAGCTTATGGAAATGGGTTAATCAACTTCAAGATAGTTTTTTCTCCTATACAATCCATTTTAAGGCAAACAGATGAATAAGCACGGATTTGTTCAGGGTAAATCTATGAATAGGTGGGTGGGGCTATTGGTTATTTTATGCCTGTTGGTTTGTTCTTCTTGTAATGTAATTGACAAGTCGGTTGTGGCGAAAGCGGGATTCCTTGATCTTACGGAATGGAGCTTTGAAGAAGACGGCATTATCAAACTAAACGGCGAGTGGGAGTTTTACTGGCAGCAGCTTCTGAATCCGGGACAATTTGAAGCGGAATCGAATAAGAATCAAGTCAAGTATCTCGATCTTCCCAATAAATGGAACGGTCTGCAAATTGATGGGGCCAAACTTTCAGGGCATGGATATGCCACCTATCGATTACACGTTCGATTGCCTGGTGATCAGCTTTCACTTGGCATCAAAATGCTGGATATGGCAACTGCCTACAACCTTTGGGTAGACGGAAAGCTGCTCTTGTCAAACGGTGTTGTAGGTTCCAGTTCAGAGGAGTCAAAACCCCAGTATTTGCCACAAATAGAATTCATTGTTCCGGAAAGAGCTAATCTGGAAGTGGTGTTACAGGTCTCCAATTTTAATCATAAAAAAGGTGGGGTTTGGACCTATATTGAGTTGGGAACCAAAAAACAGATTGAGCGAAAGCGTATCATTCAACTTTCTTATGAGGTCTTTTTATTTGGAAGCCTTTTCATCATGGGGCTGTATTATCTTTCTATCTACTTGATTCGCTCGAAGGATCGTTCACCACTGTATTTTGGTATTCTCAGCATCACAGTTGGATTCCGCAGTATTTTAGTCGGAGAAAGGTTTTTAATCTATTGTTTTCCGGAAATGGAGTGGGAGTTGTTTCAAAAGTTGGAATATTTAACCTTCTATTTATCGGTGCCTCTCTTTTTATTGTTTATTAAAAGCCTATTCCCCGAAGTATCGAAAAAGGTGGTGGATGTATCCCTCGGGTTGTCATCGGTTTTTATACTTATCATGCTGATCTCTCCCATCAACATCTATTCTCATACCGTGGCAATTCTGCAAGTGATTGTGGTACCGCTGTTCATTTATGCGATTTTCGCAACTATTCAGGCAGTGCTGAACAAAAGAGAAGGTGCAATATGGATTCTTGGCGGCAGTGGATTTTTGTTTATGACCGTGGTTTACGACCTTTTGGCGGTCAACGAACTCCTTCCGCCTGTTTACCTGTCATCCAGCGGCTTTTTTATCTTTATTTTTGCCCAGTCATTGATGCTATCCCGAAGATTCGCCAATGCCTTTAATACTGTAGAATTGATGTCGGAGGAACTGACACGGTTAGATAAACTCAAGGATGAATTTTTAGCCAACACTTCACACGAACTGAGAACACCATTGAACGGAATAAACGGATTGACCGAATCGATGATCGATGGAGCAACGGGGCCTCTAAACCAGGTACAGCTGGAAAACTTAAAGCTGATCGTCTCCAGTGGCAAGCGTCTTTCAACGTTGGTGAATGATATTCTTGACTATTCCAAGATAAAGAACAGGGATTTAAATCTCCGTGTTCAACCGGTTGATTTAAATTCCGTGACCAATATTGTCATCACTCTTTCGCAGCACATCTGGCAGGCAAAGAACTTGTCGATCATCAACAATATTCCCATTGGCTTTCCTTTGGTGATGGCCGATGAAGACCGCCTAGAGCAGATCCTCCATAATTTGGTAGGCAATGCCATTAAATTCTCGGATAAGGGAACTATCACTGTTTCGGCGGTATTTGACGGAGGTGAGGTTGCAATATCGGTATCAGATGAGGGTATTGGCATCCCCGAGGAAGGTTTGAACGATGTCTTTAAATCGTTTGAACAACTGGACGGTTCAATCGAAAGAGAATACGGGGGTACCGGACTGGGACTGGCAGTGACAAAAAGCCTGATTGAACTGCACGGTGGAAGAATATGGGTGGTATCAACATACGGGAAAGGAGCCTGTTTTACATTTACACTTCCTGCCCAGGCGATAGTTGATCAGACATTGCCTGAAGGGAAGAGGCATAAAAATCCATTCAGGTTTATGGGGAGCAAATCACCTGCTGTGGTGAACAACAAGAATATGGATCAAAATGTCTGGAAGTCCAACCCTACGCTGCTTGCCCATAGCAAATTGCAGGGAATCAGGGTATTGGCTGTCGATGATGAGCCGATAAACCTAAAAGTTATTGAAAACAACCTGATGAATGTTGGAGTTCACGTAGATCTGGCTTTTTCAGGAGAGGAGGCCTTGGATAAATTAAAAACCAGTTTTTATGACGTGGTTCTGATGGATGTTATGATGCCCAAATTAAACGGCTTTGAGGCAACCAGACAGATTCGTAAACAATACAGCAAAGAAGAATTGCCTGTTTTGTTTCTGACGGCAAAAAATCAGGCTGATGACTTAATGACCGGTTATTCCGTGGAAGCAAATGATTATTTGTCTAAACCTATAGTCAAGGATGAGCTGCTGACCAGAATCGGATTTCACATAAAACTCTCACGTTCGATATCAGATTTGATGCTGGCCGAGCAAAAATATCGCAGTATATTTGAAAACGCGGTAGAAGGGATCTTCCTGGTCTCCCTGGAAGGAAAGCTTATTTCGGCCAACCCGGCATTTTTAAGCACTTTGGGCTATGACTCCATTGAGGATTTTGAAAAGCAGGTCATCGATTTTGACAAGCAGTTTTTCGTGGATCCTGAACAAAGGATCAATGGACTAAAAGAACTCCTTGACGGCAATAATATTGAGCAACATGAGATTCAATGCTATCGCAAAGATGATACCGTAATAGATCTGTCATTCAATGCCCATGCGGTTCGGGATGAAAACAAAAACATTTTGTACGTTGAAGGAATGTTTGAAGATATTACCCAGAAAAAACAAGCTGTAAAACTAAAAACCGCCAAAGAGGCAGCGGAACTTGCGAATCGAATAAAATCGGAGTTTCTGGCAAACATGAGCCACGAATTGCGAACGCCCATGCAGGGTATTTTGGGATTCGCCAAACTGGGGATTTCCAAACTGGAACGAATCAGTAAAGAAAAACTGCTGTTGTATCTCAAAGAAATTGTTAAAAGTGGGACGAGTTTGCTCAATCTGCTTGACGAGTTGTTGGATCTTTCGAAACTTGAATCCGGAAAAGCGCAGTTTAAATTTGAGAAACATGACCTTTCCGAATTGACTAATAACGTCATTTTGGAATTGAGTTCTCTCTCCAGAAACAAAGGGATAATAGTTGATTTCCAAAAGCCCGGCTTTCCGGATGATCTTGTTATTGATGCCTACAAGATTAACCAGGTGATCAGAAATTTACTGTCCAACGCAATTAAATTCACTGCCGAACAGGGGTTTATTAAAATCGACATTGAGGAGAGGCATAACCAGATTATGTTTTCAATGTATGATGATGGTTTGGGCATTCCGGAGAGCGAGCTGGAAGCAATCTTTGATAAATTTGCTCAAAGCAGTAAAACTAAAAACGGAGCTGGAGGTACCGGCCTTGGTTTGGCGATTTCAAAAGAGATTATTCTGGCACATCAAGGTGAAATCTGGGCAGAGAATAATCCCGAAGGCGGAGCCATCATGAGATTTACAATTCCTAAAAACCTCGATCCCACCAATAATTAAAAAGCAATTATTATAACTCTTGGCTTATTTGTGACGTTCTAGCGTCACGATAGAGCTTCATATCATAAAACCGGGCAAAACCGACCAACATTCCGTTCCCTATTTTTTTGCCTGACGTGCCTGAGATTGCTTCTTCAGAATAGAATACCTTTTCATCCCACTAACAGCCAAAAACCAATCCACCGGATTGTATTTCCTTTTGCCGAGCGTAATCTCGGCTTTTAAACTTTCAATTGCGGGAAACTAATTAGTGCAGTAGCCTTGAAATAAAGACTGGCTTTTGAGTTGAAAGACAATAAAAGCAGATGTCTGGACATGACCAACACACACTTCATCAATTTTCAGAAGTGGGGCAGGCTATTTTATATTGTTATGCAACTTGTTGCATTTTTGGACGGTATGCGGTTAAACGCTATGGTAGACCTGTAAAATCCTGAAAGTTAGTCCACTTTGACTATTGGTCCTTTGTTCCCGTTGAACGGCAGATTCAACGGGATGTTCACCGCCTATTGAGGATGAATAGATAGCTGGGATGAGTGAATGTGTGTGTTTTATTCGGGAAGCAATCATTTGATAACGGATATTCCATAGAAGGCGTATCGAAAAGGATTTGGAGGGAGACATGGCAAGAACATACAAACCGGTAGATTTTTTAAACCTTGATGAGTTGTTGAGCAAGGAGTCCAAAGTTTTAGTCAAAGAGATTAGGAGGGCACTGCATCGTCTGGATGCACGAACTGTGTTTTCAGACGCATTTAAAAACAATCGCTTTCCTATCGAAATTGTTGCTGAGCTAGCGAAAATGGACCTGTTTGGAATGACACTACCTGCCAGATACGGGGGTATGGATGCTAGCTATGAAAACTACGGTGTCACCTGCAGAGAGTTGGAGGCGGTAGACAGCGGATTGAGAAGCTTTGTGTCGGTTCAAAACTCTCTTGTTATGTACCCTATTTTTAACTGCGGAAGTGAAGAACAAAAAATGACATACCTGCCCAAGCTCGCCAAACCCGGATTGGAGGGAGGAATTATTGGTTGTTTCGGGTTGACGGAACCTAATCATGGGAGTGATCCCGGCAGCATGGAAACAAGGGCGAAACGAATTAAAAAAGGTGAGCAATTTCCCGGCAGTAAAGATATAGCACCAACCGATGGATATATTTTAAATGGTGTGAAAAGGTGGATCACCAATGCATCCATTGCCGATCTCTCTGTTGTTTGGGCAAAACAGGAGTATGATAATGACAAGGTTGGAGGATTTATTCTGCTTAAGGGCGATTCGGGTTTGAAACAAGTGGACATGGAGAACAAGCTTTCGTTATGTGCATCCAGTACCGGTGAGTTGTATATGGACAATACCTTTGTACCGGAAGAACGACGGATGCCCGAAACCCAAGGTCTGAAGTCTGCACTACAATGCCTTAACAAAGCCAGATATGGTATTGCATGGGGCGGAGTGGGCGTGGCCATGGATTGTTTTGACGAGGCTAAACAATATGCAGAATCAAGAATTCAATTTGGCAGACCCCTTTCTCATAACCAGCTAATTCAGGATAGTCTGGTCGAAATGTTTACCAATATCACCAGAAACCAGTCTTATGTATATCACCTTTCCCAGATGATGGATTCGGGTCAAAGTAAACATGTTCATATCTCAATGGGAAAACTTGTCTGCCTGGATGATGCATTAAATGCTGCAATTACTGCCAGGGATATGATGGGGGCAAACGGTATTACATTGGATTACTCACCCATAAGGCATATGGCAAATCTTCAATCTGTCATCACTTACGAAGGAACAAGAAACATGCACAAGTTGATCCTTGGTGAATACCTTACCGGCCAGCCTGCTTTCAGAGGTTAAGAAGTAACAGGATGGTCCACCAGAAAGAATATCGTATCCAATCGCTAAAAGTCATATTGATATAGAAGACTTTTGAATTCGTTTTCACTGGTTTATGATGAAGCAGCATTCCCGTTTTTGAAAAATGGATTGTGGTGAATGTCCTAATTTTAGGGCTATTGTCTGGAGGAGACCAATATAATTAGATAAACCACACCGAAAAATGCCTTATAAACTAAAAACAAGAAAAACGAAACCTTTTGAATTATATAATAATCTAGAAATCGGGGATATGGCAGAACTCGGATTTCTACTCAAAGTTGGAGAAGAACCAAGAAAGGCGAGCAAAGAAGTTGGGGCTGAGCATTTATGGGTGAGAATTGAAGATGTCGTCTTTGAATCCGCTGATATCTATAAAGCTGTTTTAACAGAACATCCAAGGTTCCTAAAGTTGATCCGGCAGGGTGATCCGGTGGCATTTTCTCCTGAGAATGTTTTAAACGCCAAAAGCAAAAAACCTCATAAGAAAATAAAAAGTGTCAAAGATTTTGTGTACTCCGGAAAAAAAGAAAAATATAAGGCGTACACGCAGGTTATTGCAGATAGAAATCATACTTATGCTGTAGACCCCGGTATAGTTATCTTGCGGGCTAATGAGTCAATCAAGGAATCGATCCCCAAGGAAAAACTTGACGAATCGGTTCGGCAGGATTTTGACGACCTGGTATCAAGGTTTGACCAGGAGGAACTGGATAAATACCATGTGAAAGTAGACTCTGCCTTTATCAGGAAGAGTATGCCAAAGATCAAATCCAAATCGGATACCAAGTCATCCCATGTGGCTGCATCCCCGTTGATTCGTATTGCCGACAGAACTTATCTTTCATTTAATCTCGTGGCAAAACTGCTGGTGCTTTTGAAAAAGATGCTGATTTACCTGGCGTTTCACGAGGATTTCCCCATGTTGTATTTCATTAATGATGACTACGATGGTTTTATATCACTATCCAAGCGTACCTCGGATTCGGTGATTATAGATGTTTTGGAAATGTAGCATTTTAACCATACCGGGATTATTGAGATAGGCTCATGTATCTGGCAAAGTGAGATGGAAACTCATTGTGATTTGACAACTCCAGAAACTCCGTATCACTTGCTATTTTCTCTGCTTCCTTTCTTTGCTCCACGGAAAGTAATGCCAGTTTGGCACCTGATCCTGCAGCATTGCCAATTTGACGATAATCACAAGCAGGGAAATCGGGAAGCAAACCAATGGTTATGGCACTACTGATATCGATATAGCTTCCGAACGCGCCTGCTATTTTCACACAAGCTACCTCTTCTTTTGATATTCCCGCTTTTTTCAATACCAGTTCAATAGCTGTACGAATTGCACCTTTTGCCAATTGAATCTCACTTATATCTTTTCTTGTTATGATGATGTCGCGCATGTGTTTAGTGTCTTTTTGGGGAACAAGCACAATACTTTTTTTGTCATTGACAAAGGGATGCTGTTCATTAAACCGACCGTTTTTAAGAATAATGTTGTTCTCAACCATTTGGGCTATGGCATCCAAAACTCCGGAACCACAGATCCCAACAGGTTTTCCGTTCCCGATGGTCTGGTAGTGAATCGCTGAATCCTTAATTCGTACTCTTTCAATGGCACCTTCGGCGGCTCGCATACCGTTTTTTATATGAGCACCTTCAAATGCAGGACCGGAAGCTGCGGAACAAGCTATCATTCCACCCGGGTATTTCAGGGTAATCTCAGTGTTGGTGCCTATATCTACATACAGTGAGGTAGTATCATCGTTCCTGATTCCTGCACCAAGCAGCATTGCAACATGGTCCGCACCTACAAAACCGGCGATATTGGGTAGTAAATGCAGGTAGGATTCGGCCGCACTGACCAATCCTATTTCTGAGGTTGGTATATTCACAGGCTTGGCTGTGGCCAAAACATAAGGTGCCAATCCCAGTTGTTGAACAGGCAATCCCAAAAAAATGTGGTGCATGGCGGAGTTCCCCACCACTACCCATTCCAGCACTTGGTCCGGTTTGAGGTGGGATTGCATCATCCGAGTATTGTTCGCTTCCTGACACAATGTCTCAAGCAGATAGTTTAAGGTGTTTACAACAGCCTCTTGCAACGTTGCGTGTGATTCTTTGTCCTCCATGATCAACGCGATCCTGGCCATAATATCTTCCCCGTATGCAATCTGGGGATTCATCGTTCCACCTTGGGCCAACGTTTTCCCGGATTCAAGATCCACAAGGTAGGCCGCTATTTTTGTTGTTCCAATATCCACCGCAATTCCCAATACCGGCTCTTCAGGAGCTACCAGTGCGACCAGTCTTTTATAACGGATAACCGCCTTTATTTTCTTTTCTTCATGCCGCAGTGTTTGCGGAAGTGTTTTCAAAAGTGATAAGGGCGCCTGGTGGTTAAGCACAACACCTTTTTTTTGGAGAATTTCTTTTATAAGATTCCAGTCACTTTCAGAATCATGCCGGTCCGGCCCTGGCAGTTCAATTTGATAACAAGAGATTGCCGGTTTTAAACAAATTTTTATCTCAGAGCCTTCGACCTGTGCTCGCTGGGGTGCTGTTAAAGATTCCGGTGGTATCTCGACAACGGCAGAATCTTTAAGAAAGGTCTGACATGCCAGGCGATATCCTGCTTTAATCTCTTTATCGTTTAACTTTGTTTTTTCAACAGCAGTGGGGGAACTCGCCTTAGAGGGACTGCTTATCCGAACTAAGCAGGTGCCACAAGAGGTTTGACCTCCGCATATTGCAGAGATTCCGATACCGGCTACCTGGGCTGCTTTCAAGATGGAGGTGTTTGGGTCAGTTTCAACTTTTCTTCCAACCGGTTGAAAATCTATGGTGATGTTCATAAAAGGTTGTTTACATTAATACTATTTTGGTGGTTTGCTTATAAGCCCTGCATGTTTAAGATCACTGGCTTCATAAGATATTGATTAGCTGGTTGTGGAACATTTGATTAAGCTTGGAAAGAGCATGTCAACTCATTTCCTTGATGAAACACCAACTTTAGTCATTTGGTTTTTTTTTATAGCACTGTAAGCGGAGCCGTCATCTCGGATTGCTAACGGATTATTGATCGTTGAGGAAAACAACTTAAACTATGCCTGCATTTACATTAACCATGAAACAAGTCTACTTCTAAAATTGATATCCATAAAAACAAAAAAGCGGGTCATACCTTGCGATATAACCCGCCTTTTGATACCCCTGTTTTTTCTCTCCTTTCCTACAAAATCTGACTCAAAAAAAGCTTGGTGCGGTCGTGCTGCGGATTGTCGAAAAATTCATTAGGTTCGTTTTCTTCCACTATTTGACCTTCGTCCATGAACATTACTCTATGGGCAACGGTTTTCGCAAATCCCATCTCATGGGTCACCACCAACATGGTCATTCCTCCTTCAGCGAGGTCAACCATAACATCCAATACTTCCTTAATCATTTCAGGGTCAAGGGCTGAAGTGGGTTCATCAAACAACATGATTTGCGGTTTCATGCATAAGCTCCTCGCAATGGCCACACGCTGTTGTTGTCCTCCGGAAATTTGACCGGGGAATTTTTTTGCCTGTTCCGGGATTTGTACACGGGTTAAATAATGCATGGCAAGGTCTTCAGCTTCTTTTTTGGGCATTTTCCGCACCCAGATCGGCCCCAGGGTGAGATTTTCCAAGATAGTCAAATGGGGGAATAGATTAAAATGCTGAAATACCATTCCCACTTCCGCCCTGACTTTTTCAATGTTTTTTAAATCATTGGTTAACTCGATGCCATTGACGATGATTTTGCCCCGTTGATGTTCTTCAAGTCTGTTGATGCAGCGGATCATGGTTGATTTTCCGGAACCGGAAGGTCCGCAGATAACAATCCTTTCACCTTTTTTTACTTTTAAATTGATATCAGCCAGAACGTGAAAATCCCCATACCATTTGTGCATCTCTTCAATGGTTATGATCGAAGCGGATGATGTTTCTGTTGTGGTGTTGTCGTGTTCAGTAGTCATGTAATTCTTAGTCGTTTGTTATTAATAGAAGTTACAGGAAAAAACCATCCGGTCAGGTTTTGTAATCCAGCTCGGCTTCCAGTTTTCTTGAATAATTGGACATGGCCCAGCAGAGGACAAAGTACAATGCTGCCACAAATAAGTAAGCCTCCGTGCTGAATCCCATCCACTCGGGATTGGCCAGGGTGGACTTCATGGTGTTCAAAATGTCATACAATGCGATGATCACAACCAGTGATGTATCTTTAAAAGCGGAGATCAAAATGCCGACGGAAGGCGGGATCACAATTTTCAGAGCCTGGGGCAGAATGATCAACCTCATTTTTTGGTAGTAATTCAAGCCCAGGGATTCTGCGGCTTCATATTGACCTTTGTTGATCGCCTGCAATCCGCCTCTTACAACTTCAGCTATATACGCCGCCCAAAAGAGTATGATCGCCATTTGTGCCCGAATGATTTTATTAATGGTCACTCCCTCCGGCAGGAAGAGAGGAAACATGACCGAGGACATAAACAGCAGGCTGATTAAAGGAACTCCCCGTATCAATTCAATATAGACAACGCATATCGATTTCACGGCAGGCATTTTTGATTGTCTGCCAAGGGCTAAAACTACTCCCAGCGGATATGAAGCCACCATCCCAATAATTGATAACAGCAGTGTTAGCGGCAGCCCACTCCATTTTCCAGTTTCAACGGGTTCCAAACCAAGAACTCCGCCCGCCATCAGCAAGCCCATTACGACCAATCCAACAATCCAGATATAAGCAAGGCTTTTTTTCCAGTTTTTGCGATTCCGGGAATAAAAGACCAGGGCAAACAGGATAACCATGGCAAGACCTGGTCGCCAGTGCTGATCCAGGGGATAAAAACCGAAGATGATGTATCTGAAATTAGTAAATACCACTGACCAGCAGGCACCGTCGCCTGCCTGCTGGCAGACAGCTCCGGGCGCGATCCAAAAGGCATCAAGGATCGCCCATTTGATGAAAGGAGGGATGATCTGGACCAGCCCTATGAAAATAATAATGGTTATTATTGAATTAAGGTATCCGTTAAACAGGTTTGCCCTTAACCAGCCGATAACTCCCACGTTCACGACAGGTGGTTTAACATCCATGGGATTTAAAGGTTTTGCTTGTGTAGACTCAGTCATATTTCTTATCGTTCAACAAGTGCAATTCGTTTATTATACCAGTTCATAAAGGCGGAGGTCAGCAAACTGAATGTCAGGTAGCATACCATGATCAAAGCTACACCCTCTATGGCCTGGCCGGTCTGGTTTATGGATGTGTTGGTCACAGCGACAAAATCAGGAAATCCGATCGCCACCGCCAGGGAACTATTCTTCGTCAAGTTCAGCATTTGACTGGTTAACGGCGGTACAATCACACGCAGGGCTTGGGGTAGGACGATGAGATTCATGATCTGCCCCTGTTTCAACCCAATAGACATGGCAGCTTCCGTCTGGCCATGACTGATAGACTGTATTCCGGCACGAACCACTTCCGCAACAAATGCAGCAGTATAAAGAACCAAACCTGTTAACAAGGCTCCAAATTCAGGACTAAGATTCACGCCTCCTTCAAAATTAAATCCCGCCAATACCGGAATATCCATCTCAGTCGGGGCACCAAACAGAAGCCAGGTGAGCAACGGCAATCCAAAAATCAATCCCGTTGAAACAGTGAATGCCGGAAATGTCTTTCCTGATTTATCCTGTCTTGCCTTTGCCCATCGCTTTATAATGTAGGAAACAAGGCAGGCCAGCAAAAACATAATCAGCATGTATTTGTGGGCTGTCTGATAAACCGGGACAGCAAAATCGATTCCGCGGTTTGTTAAAAAAACACCCGGCATGGGATTCAGCGCTTGACGAGGAGAAGGGAAAATCTCGTAAAAGATGGCATAAAAGAAGAATAATTGCAGCAAAACAGGTATGTTCTGGAACACTTCAATATAAATACCCGCAATCTTGGAAACCAACCAATTGCTTGAAAGTCTGGCGATTCCTATAAATGTCCCTAATATTACCGTAATGATGATACCGATAAAAGAGACTTTGAGTGTGTTGAGGAATCCGACAAAAAGGGCTTTGGCATAGGAATCGGCGGAGGAGTATGAAATCAGTGATTCGCCGATTTCAAACGCGGATTCTTTTTCTAAAAAACCGAACCCGGTGGCAATGGATTGCCTTTCAAGATTGGCCTGAGTATTGGAAAACAAGTAGAATCCAATCAGGCAGACTGTGCCCAGGGTCACAATCTGGTAAAAGATGGAACGAATTTTTGGATCGTTCCAAACATGTACCTTGGTGGTGTTTGTCTCTGCTGGTTGCATTAAGTATATAATAGAAGATAAAGTGATATGGCAAATGCTCAATAAAATGAGGATAAAACAGATGGAAAGATCCCCTGCTGTATTCTCAAGAGGGGACTTTCCATTCAGCTTGTTTTGTAAACCAGCAGCTTATTTAAACGGAGGAGAATACATCAAACCGCCATTCTTCCAAAGAGCGTTGAGCCCTCTTTCCAGACCAACAGTTGTGTTAGGTCCTACGTTTCTTTCGAAAACTTCGCCATAATTTCCTACCATCTTGATGATGTTGTAAGCAAATTTTTCATCCAGGCCCAGTGCTTTCCCATTACCAGGAGTTACACCAAGGAAACGCTTAATTTTTGGATCGTTGCTCTTGAGCATCTGATCGACATTTTTGGAAGTAATTCCCAGTTCCTCAGCGTTGATCATCGCCAGAACAGAGAAGTTAACAATATCTTTCCACTGGTTGTCGCCATGGCGAACTGCAGGAGCTAAAGGCTCTTTTGAAATAACGTCAGGCAGGATAACATATCCTTTAGGGTTAGGACCACTTGCTCGAATACCAGCCAGTTGAGAAATATCAGATGTCATTACATCACACCGACCTGCGAAAAAGGTCTTTGATAATTCAGCTGTGTTTTCAATAACCACAGGTTTCCAGTTCATTTTGTTACTTCGGAAGAAATCCGCAGCATTCAGTTCCGTTGTCGTTCCGGGCAGTACGCAAACTGATGCACCACTTAACTCCTTGGCACTTTTGATACCAAGTTTGCTGGGAACCATAAATCCCTGGCCGTCATAGTAGTTAACCGTGGCAAAGTCCAAACCGAGAGCTGTATCCCGACTCAGGGTATGTGTAGCGTTACGGGTAAGAAGATCTATTTCACCGGATTGCAATGCTGTGAATCTTTGAACTGCAGTCAACGGAGTGTATTTTACCTTGTCGGGATCACCAAAAACAGCTGCAGATACGGCACGAGCGGTATCCACATCCAGCCCTTTCCAGACACCTTTAACAGGAGCACTGAAACCAAAAACGCTGCCGTTTACTCCCACCTGGATAAATCCTTTTTTTCTGATCTGTTCCAGGGTCTCTCCAGCCCACGCTGCCGTGGCAAAAGAAAATGCACATGCCATCAGCAGTGATAACCATTTGATACTTTTCATAAAAGTCCCTCCTTTTTGGGTAGCTTGTCTAAACTCGCTATAAAAATACGAATCCTGACAACGCAAGAAATTATTAGAAAACCATCACCTACCACAAGCCGCCCAGTTTTGCAAGATGATGATGATAAATCACTGCAGGGCGTGATCTGAAAGAGAATTATCCATTGCAGATCAACTGCTTAATCCTGTTTATACAATTATGACTTTGACGATTGGTAAACAACTCAGAAGCCGTTGTAAAAACTGGCTAAATCCCTATTAATGTTATAACAAAGCCGGACCGTTGTTTCTGTGTGAAGAATCGATTTTGAACAGGATTTAATCACTAACAATACGTCAAATGAAGCGGTTTTTTTTTGACCCCGGCAACACCCTTACCAGCGAAGTATGAACAGGAATTACCATTGCGGGATTTCCTGAAATAGTATTAAGTAAAAGGCTCATGTTGCAGCCATTTTAAAGGCTACCTAATTAATTGAGACATACCCGTATTTGTTGTGATGTATCAGAAATCTCGTTTAATTATTGAAATTGTTCTGATTTGCTTTTTCGTTTCTGTTGTTCCAACGTCAGATTCTTATGCAAAACCCGCTAGAATAAAACTAAAAGAATATACTTTTGGTAAGAATCAAAAGTTTAAAGTCGGGTTTGACGGACGGAAAATCATCGTGTACATCCGCCCCAGACCTGGCGAAGGTGCCTTTCGCTTTTCTGCCTGGACTATGCGTGACTGGAGAAACAATTATCAAAAGATTAAAAAATACAATAATAATAAAGTTTTACAAAAGGGGCAGTTTGTTAAATTCCCTTTCAAGGTTTTAAATGACCAGATGCAAAGTCTTGTTCTGCAAACCTTGTTTTCAAATGATTCCAGTGAGGAGAATGCATGGGCTCACAGGGTCATGTTCAAAGGAGAAACTATCAGTTTAATCGCCGGTGTGTTTGCTATTAAGGAGGTTTCAGCCAGTCAGATTATCCAATACAACAAATTGAAACGTGATGGTAAACACCTGGGAATCGGGGACGTGGTTAATATACCTTGGAAGTGGGTCAGACCGGAGTTAAACCTGAAGCCGATAGAAGTGAAAAAACCGTTGGTGGTAAAACGGGATCAATTTGGAAAGAAATATGCCTATTATTCGATAAAAAAGGGGGAAAGCTTTTACTCTTCAGTGATTATTCGTTTTACCGGGCGAACATTGCCCGAGGATGTCAATGATATGGCTGATCAGCTGCTTAAGCTCAATCGTATCAA
This sequence comes from SAR324 cluster bacterium, assembly GCA_028280735.1. GTDB lineage: Bacteria > SAR324 > SAR324 > XYD2-FULL-50-16 > XYD2-FULL-50-16 > JAHJTV01. The sequence continues at coordinate 17,377 of JANQLH010000160.1, forward strand.
GGATGAACGCTTTATTCCGGTAGGAATGGCCGTGAAAATTCCTTTGGAATGGATTCGTGAAGAATACTTGGTTAGACAAAAACCAATACCCAGTGAAGAGCTTGAGGAAGAAGAACCGGAAAAAATGGCCGTAGTTAAGGATGTCCCGATTCATGTGATTATCGATCCCGGTCATGGAGGAAAAGATCCGGGTGCTGTTTGGGGAACCATAAAAAAGAAAAACAGGATTTATGAGGATGAAATAGTATACGATATAGCGTTACGACTGGCGGCAATTCTTAAGGGCCGGAATTATCATGTTCACAAAACGTTGCATGACCCCAACCAGCCTAATCCCGTTAAAAAAATGGCACTGGTTAAAGACAGTGACGAACAGATTCTGGTGAATCCGCGATACAATATTCAAAACGTGAAGATCGGCATCAATATGAGAATATTGCTGATTAACCATATCTATTCGACGTTGAGGCGAAAGAAAGTACCGGCTAATAATATTGTGCTGCTTAGTTTGCATGGTGATGCCCTGCACAGGTCATTACAGGGTGTTACCGTATACTATCCGGATGCCAGGCTGCGCAGGGCCAGTTTTGTTAAAAAACAAAGGGTGTACAAAAGCAGAAGAGAATACAGTCCGCAGTTAAAATATCCGACCAAGGAAAACAGCCGATCTGCAATCTTGAGTTCCAAATTTGGAAACACCATCATCAAAACCTTTGCATCCAAGGGATTGAAAACCCATTCTTCCTTTGCCGTGAGGGGGTACTATTATCGAAAAGGCATTCGTACCCTTCCCGGGGTTCTAAGGTACAGCAAGGTGCCTACTTCGGTTCTGGTAGAAGTGGGGAATATCAATAATAAAAAGGATCGAAAGGGATTTCGCAGTAGCGCTTTTCGGCAAAAGCTGGCCCTGGCCCTGGCGGATTCGATAAACGCCAGGTTTAACCGGGGGTAAGGTTAAGAGTTCTCATCTTTTGTCTTTTTGTAAGAATGTAGGGCATTTCTACCAAAAGGTATGCCCAGCTTTCTCATTTTTTGTCTGAGTGTCGCGGGATGAACAGCGAGTAGTTTAGCCGCGCCTTCTTTTCCTTCAACTCTTCCTTCAGCAGCTTCCATCGCTTTGACTATCTGATCTCTTATTGTCTCTTCCAAAGATTTTATCGGATTACCGGTGTTTTTTATATCCGTCCCCTCTTTTTTTGGCCGATATCCTTCAAGATCGCTGAAATTAAGGGGCATACCCTGGTTAACGATAAGAGCTCTTTCGACAGCGTTTTCCAGCTCTCTGACATTTCCCGGCCAATCATAAGTCATCAGCCTGGGTAGTGCTTCCGGGGATAGGGAAGGCAGTCGGCTAAGAGCCAGTTCTCGACTTTTTTTGTGCATAAAATGTTGCACCAGTAAGGGGATATCAATATTACGTTCCCGAAGAGCGGGGATCTTGATTGGGAAAATCTTTAATCGAAAGTACAGGTCTTTTCGAAATCTGCCGTTTTCGATCATACTCGGCAGATCCCGGTGGGTTGCCGTGATGATCCTGCAATCCACGGGGATTGATTCTTCTCCTCCTACCCGTTCAAGCTGTTTGTCCTGTAATACTCGCAGTAGTCGAACTTGTGCCTCCAGGGGCAACTCCCCGATTTCATCAAGAAATATGGTTCCGCCATGAGCCCTTTCGAAACGTCCCCTTTTTCTGCCAATAGCCCCGGTGAACGCACCTTTTTCATGACCAAACAACTCACTGTCCACCAGCTGGTCAGATATGGCACCACAATTAACCTTAATAAAAGGTGCGTTTTTACGGGAAGAAGCCTGGTGAATTGCGTTGGCTATCACTTCTTTTCCCACCCCGGTTTCTCCCAGCAATAATACGGGACTGTTCATCGGTGCTACCTGGTATACGGATTTCATAACTTTTTTTAATCCCTGTCCCTCTCCGATAATCTTGTGTTCCGTGAGATTGAGCAATTCGTTTTGCAGGTATCGCTTATCATCAGCCAAAATGTTTTTTAATTGGTTAACCCTGCGATAACGAATACTGTTAGTGAGTGCGATTCCCAGGGGCTCATTGAGAAGGGATAACAAACCGGCGTGAAAACGTGAATACTCTTGGTTATGTTCATTAATAATTATCAGTGCCCCCATTCGTTTTCCCGAAAGTACCATTTCAATCACCATGGTGGGACCCTCCGGCCAGTTGAATTCGCTGGGAAACTGTCGTTGTGTCATTTCAGACGGTCGATTAAAAATGGTGACACGTGGTTTGGTAAAATCAACGGATAATTTCCTTACTTCCTTTTCCATGGCCGGGATCTTGACTGCTAGA
>JANQLH010000425.1 GCA_028280735.1 SAR324 cluster bacterium
ACCTTCACTAAAAAGAGAGACCTTACCAATATGTAATAAATGTAACTCTGCGTTATGCCGGACTTGATCCGGCATCCAAAACCAGGCAACCAATAACGCCTGTTTAGGTCTTGAGTTATGAGAAGCGAAACTCACTATGCCAATCGAAATAGTACAGGATTTCTTAGCTGTTTATGGCGGGATTATACATTTTATAAATCATGTTAAGTAAATCTGAAAATTTGAATTCATTTTTAAAAATAAGGAGGTAATTATATGAACACTGAAAACAAAAGCCGGCGCATTACTTTCATTGATATAGCCCGCTTTTACGCCATGGTGCTGGTTTTTTACGGTCATTTCATCGAAGAGTTTATGCTGCTGAAAAGCGCTGTAGGCAGCACGCAGTACAAATTTATCTACTCATTTCATATGGTCCTGTTTGTTGTTTTGGCAGGTTATGTGGCTAGGGAGAATGAGTCGGAGTGGGGAGTGGGACGTTTTCTCAAGCATCGCTTTGTCACGCGTCTTCTACCGTTCCTGTTTTTTACCGTGCTGATGATGATTCCGCCAATATTTTTTCAGGGTAAGTTCTTTGGTCTCGTCCTGCCCAGTATGCAGGGGTATATCAGCGGCTTGAAATCCACAATGTTCGGGATGCCGTCTTTTTGTATTCCATCCTGGTTTTTGTTGCTGATCATAGGTCTGGAACTGGTCCATTTTGTTGTCTTCAGGTTTTTAAAAGATTCCACACTAAAAATAGTGATTGCGGCTATCCTCTTTTACACGGCCGGATATTATTTGAATTTAAAACTGGATATTTTTAATCCACTGAAAGGACGGGTTATTGGATATAATTATTTTTTCATCCACGAAGCCATTACCCTCTATTCATTTTACCTGATCGGCTTGATTCTTAAACGGACAGATGCCTTCAACCGATTGTCAAAAAGTATGATGGCTGCAGGAGCCTTGATCTGTCTTTTGATTGTTTTGTTTACTTTCTCCTTGAATAAAGGGCCATTTAATTTTCATGTCTACAACTATGTGGTGATTCTGTTTGCATCACATGGTCATATTCTTCTTTTTCCCCTTACAGCTGCTGCCGGCTGTGGGGCAATCGCCTTACTTGCCAGGATAAGTCCCAAAAATAACCTAATGGTCTGGATGGGTCAAAATACCCTTATTCTGATGTGTTTGAACGGAATCTTTTATCATTACATTAATCCGGGATTGGCCAAATGGGTTATCGATACGTATTCAGACTCAGCCCTGACAGTGACTATATCAGCTTTGCTAACCACGCTCATCAGTCTGGCTTTATGTTGTCCCTTTTTATATCTCTTTAACCGCTATGTCCCATACCTGGTCGGCAAACCGGGAAAACAGAAAATGTCGGGGATGAAAACCCTGGTATTGAATTGACAGGCAAAAAAACGTCATTGAAATCAGATTCCTGTCCATTTTGCATAAAACGCAACGCCGAGCGATTCCGGCCTCCGAGCCGGAATCCGGATAGAATATTGAATCGTTGTAAAGCAACTCTTCATATGCTCGGTCCTAAAAGCCAACCATCAGAATCGCCGAAAGCCGATTAAATACCGTATAACAAAATCAACTTTTTTTGACTTTCTTATCCACAGTTTGTAATCTTCTCAAAGTAAAAAAAGTAGCGAGGAAGGTAAATTCTTTTTTCACACCCGATCGGCAGACAAATTGTTAAACAAATCCAAGACCTTATAACTGGATGAAGCAAAATCACTGCGCTCTGGCCTGTTAATCGGTTTGATAACTTCCTGTTAGTAAAATTCTGTTTTTATTTGAGAGGCATATAGTAAAAATACTTTCTGTTGTTTCATGGAATGTTGAACACTTCGGTGCGTTGAATAAAACACAAAGAAACCAGAAAAGCCAATACAGCCGATAACGGAATTTATGGCTGATCAACACTCTGAAATTGCATCAATTTACGAAGTTCGAAGTGAGAACATATTTCGCCCGAAAACCACAAATCAGGCAGCATGATACCGGTTTTTAAAAAAGTGTTGATAACAAAGTGAGAACTTAAATAGATATACTGTCATGTCCCCGATTTCAAATTGTTTAAAATTACTCATCAGGAGATTTTATCATGTCAAAAAATGACTGGACAACGTGGCTATCAAAAACAAAAAGTGAATACTTGATTCAAATACGAGACGCTGTACAAGCTCTACACAATCTAAGTGAAAATGAAAAACCCTTAGCATTTTATACGCCACACGGTCCGACGCACTTTCAGATGGTAGAGGATAATTTACATAAACTAATCCCGGATGCGGTCGCGGAAAATGAGCTTGATGAAGAAGAAAGGTTTTATCTTCTCGCTTCAGCCTGGTTGCATGACCTCGGTATGTATCGGTCGGTCGTTTTTGATGTATATGGTGAACACTTGGAGGATAATGAGATAAGAGAAAAACATCATCTTACTTCTGCAAGATTTATAACAAGTCATTTTGATAAGTGCGGAGTCAAAGAGATTGATAAGGAATTTTTGGCAACCCTGTGTATGTACCACAGAAGAAAGGAAAACATTGAAGCATGTCCAACTATGAAATCTGTTGGTGTTAACAACAAGAGTTTCAGAATAAAACTGCTTGCAGCTTATTTGCGACTTGCCGACTCCCTTGACATCGGCTCTTACAGAACTACTACACCTGCATACGCAATTTGCCTTGCTTATAATATCCCTCAAGAATCGAAAATGCACTGGATCAAAAACCGGGTTATCAGTGGTGTTTTTATTGATGCAGACAGCCATAAAATTCGTGTCGAGTTCAGTGAACCTAAAATGGATGACAAATCAAGTTTTAATACGAGCAAATTCATTAATGAGAAACTTGACTATGTAATAGATCTTGTAATGCAGGACCTTCATGAAGAACTTAATAGTGTTAAGCAAATATTGGTTTCATATGGAATCAGTTATTTTCTAGAAATTATCCAGACCAAAAATGCAGAATTCGTCTCAGAGCAGACTGCTAATGATCTAGTTGAAATGGTTGCAAATTATGACATTTTGGTTCATCCCAGCGCTTCAAAGCTATTAGAGATGATCCTTTTAACTGTTGCCAATATTTCAGGCTATCACCTCAATAAATATGATAAACCACAAAAGTATACCTCCAGCAAGAATGGAATTTTGTCAAAAATAGTCAGGGAATTGAAAGATTTTTTATCTAAAATTAACACCGAGCTAGTTTCGTCAAGGCCTTGCCATTATGGATTAACCAACTTAATACGATCTTGTGAAGAATATGTTGACTTACTCGAAAGTAATAAAAACATTGGCGATTTTATTGATAAAGTTTCTTGCTTGTATTCAGCACATCATAAATATCGTCAGAACATAAGATTACAATCATCCTCATTTTTTGAAAAAAAATATTTAATTGAAAATAATGAAAATAAAAAATTTTATATTGTATTATACGGCTACAGCGAATTGGCTATAAAAGCAATTTGCGGATTTAGAGATTCGCTGATTTTAGCAAAATATCCTGATGCAAAACCGAGAGATTTCTATGACAACAAATTTGAGACTGACTTTTCCGATCATTTCACTATATTTATTTGTGAAGGACAGCCAAAAACAATAACTGCACCGCAAGATAAGCTGATCTATCATGATGGGATACGTTATGCAGAGGCTTTGAGACAAAGAAATTTCTCAAATGTCATAATGATTCCTGACGCCACAATCGGAAATATTTACAAAAATTTTGACATTGATTTGATTCTGGTTGGAGCAAATGGATTTGATAGAGAATGCTTTGTTCATTCATCTGGTCATGCATCAATTATAAATCTTGGGTTGTACCACAAAATCAGTAACAATAAATCCAAACCTTTAATCGTATTAGCCACAACCAAAGAGAAATTTATGACTCATGATCCGGAAAAACAAACAAAAAAATCGAAAAACGTAACAACGGATAGTAGTAACGAGTTTAATATTTCTTTTTTTGAAGATAACAATGTGGAGAGTAGGGAAAAGGTCTGGTTTTTACGTGATATTCAAGTATTAAAACGATTGTGCAATAACAGCATTGCCTTATTCAATCCCAGGGAAGATCAGATTCCTATTCGAGATCTGGACTTTATTATCACTGAAAACGGCTGGTATCAAATAAAAGGAAGCCCTGAAAAATCGGAAAGTACCCAACAGAACATAGATGATTTTATTACAGCTCAACAAGTAGATCAATAGTAGGGGACGTAGTTGAAAAGTTGACATTTGATATACATAACGACTAACAACACTATTGGAGAACTAAACCAGGTGACATGATACCAGTTTTCTTAAACAGAGAATAACAAAAAGAATTTTTATAATAGGTATACTGTCCCCCGATTTAAGTATGTGCATAGCAAAAGATCCATCGATAAACCTAATGAATTTAGAGACCTCCATGGTAAATGGCTACGGTCCTCTGCCGACTTCAAAGCAAAGACACGGACAGCTCCGGGAAGCGGGCTATAACAACATCAAATGTGAATTTCCGATTCCATCATTTGTAACATTTAGAGCCATTAAATAGTGTCTGAACGAAAACAAGTTTAACCGATACCAATAATCGCTTAATGCTAATAAAGTTGATAACCTTACTTATTTGTTGTGAAAATAAGTTCTCATGTGTTAAACACGGGAATAAGGAAAAAGGTGAGGTAAGTTTTTTCCGGTCCGATCAATATAAGGGTTATCCTTATGGCTCATTTCTCAAACAGTTTGTTTAAACCTGTTTTTGCATGCAGGTTCTCTCTGTTTTATTATTATGCTTACGAATTACCAGTGAAAAACGATAACGAAGCTTGATTGTTAAAACTATGAGGATCTATTATGAATTCCCTTAAAAACTCCAGGCGCGATTTTTTGCATAGAATTCTGAAAAGATTACCGGTTTCAATAAGCGCTTTGTTCTTCCTAAACGGCATGTTCCCAACTGTTTCATATGCTTCCAATGCGGCAACTGATAAGATTTTGGATAATCATGACAGTAAAAAGAAGGAGAATCAGCCAATGAAAGTAAAAATTACTGTTCTTCGTAAAATGTTAAACAAAGATTTTGCAGAAGAATACTGCCAGGAAAGGGTTACGCATTGTCCTGTTTTTTATGAAGGGCAGGAGTTCATTTACAACCATTCCGGTGATGGAAACAAACCGGTTAACTTTTGTGAACATGCCTGGAACGATATTTATTCTACGGTTATAACACTGGCGTCAAAAGGAACCTATATTGGTTGGATGAAAACAGACGGAGAAAACATCGTGTGTTGCACTGACGGAATCAGGCCTGTCGTGTTCAAAGTTGCACGAGTTTAAAATCGGGATCAGGTATATCATAGTGACATTTGATGATGAACTAGGATTTCAAGAGTATATATCAACACAAAACCATAAATTTTTTAAAACAATCCACGGCTCCAATCCGGATTATGAGGAACGATTTCATCGGCGGTTGTCAGTGCCGGCATGTTAGGTATCCGATTGTCGGAAAACCTTTAACTTTGTTTAGTTGCCATTGCACCGAGTGCCAAAAACAATCTTCCGGTGCTTTTGGAATGGCGCTGAGGGTCAAAAAGGAGAGTGTCGGCATTCTGTCAGGAGAACTAAAATCTTGGGTTAGAGATCTGCCAAGCAGTGGTACGTTGGTTTACGAATTTTGTCCGTAATGCGGGTCAAGCTCGATCAGGCTTTGTGAGGCAAGTCCAGACTATGTTGTAGTTTATGAAGATAATGAGAAGAGGTACTATCACATTAGTTTGCTCTCTTTACCGGCCAATGATGCATCAAAACCGGCCTTTCATCACGCCCTTGCGGTTGGGGGTTGTGTCACCCCCCAACATGCCGCCTGCACTTTTTCGAATAATGACGATTCACCAATCGCGATCATTATAAATAAAAGAAGCAGGCCTGGTTCAACCTGTTAGCCGTATACTCGCTTTGAGTAAAGGATCAGTACAATCATTAAAACAGTAGTTGCCATTTTCTTCTCCTATTAGAAGTTTAGAGGAAATAAAGGATTGAAGAGCTTACAAAAGTGATAAAACTAGCCACCGAAATTCCCGCCTCCGATTGTTTCCACAGCCACATCAGAATCGCGTACATTCAATTGATAAGTTACATCGATTTGCTGCTGTCTTTTAATATTGTCAAAACCGTTCAATGAACAGGTTTCTTCAAGTTGATCAATTCGATTTTGCAGATCATGTGCGAGAATGTTGATATCTTCGATATTCTCTAGCACATCGGCTTTTGCGTGACCGGATTTTGATTCGAATTTATTCGCAATATTGGAAACACTTTGCTTCCAAGCCTTTAATTCTGATTTTAAACTGTCACATGTATTTGTTGAGCGCATTGGTTTCTCCTTAAGTAGTTTTTGGGCAGAGACGAAAAAGTGACTTTTGGTCGATCTCATCGTTCCAGCTGAATAATTTAATGATAAGATTTCACTAACTATGCCTAAGGTGTGTTTTTTGTTTATCGGTACGATAAATTGGTTTAATATATTGATAAATAAAGGAAAATTTTGTTGTTTGGTTTTGCATAAGTTGTCTTTTCTTATAAATCCAATGTGCTTTTTTGAAAGAGGTAACAGAATTGGTAACAATTAAAGTAACAATAACAGTTGAAGTAACAGTCTGGGTAACAAAACAACTTGTAATCCCAAATCAGGTGACATGATACCAATTTTCAAATCATATAATAGCAAAGCAACTGATCAAACAGGTATACCACCGGATTCAGGAGTGTTGGAAGGAACTCAATCGTAATTCACGTCGGATATTTTGCAATAATGATGTGTAAGTCTGTTCGCAAGGTGTGAGCATCAATAATTACTTGATAGATATGAGAAGGAGGTGCAGATCCAGCAACTTGCGCCATACGATGTGTTTCTGTTATTAAGCCTTTAAACTTGTTTTTATTATTCTTTTTAAATGAAAACTCAGAATCTCACCAGGTTTCTAGCTGTTTTGTCGATCGTATTACCGGGGAAAAAGGGGATTGGGCAATTGATTTTGACATTTTTTGATAATCCCTTATTAACAGGCTTTATGTGGAAGCCTGGAGAGGTTGCATTCGATACCGGACCATTCAAGACCCGGTAAGGGATGGCGAGTCAGCTTGTTATTTCTGACCGGAAGGTAGGGTGCGGTATTCTATCGTCAAGAAGCGGATCAGGTCATGATTGTTATTAAATCGGTTTTTATAAATCTTTTGAAAGAACTGGGTCAGTTCCTAATACCCGGCGGTGAGTTAATTTTAACAAGAATGTGCATGGCAAAAGATCCATCGATAAACCTGATGAATTTATGGACCTCCATGAAGTGTGCAAGACTCCTTCGGTCAGTTACTGCCGCTTGTAATCTACTATTATTAATGGAGATCGTGAGAATACGACCCGCTTGTTTGCATCCAAAAGAAACCTTGACGAAAAGATGGGTTTTGCCAAACGGATGAAGCGTGATGTTCCGGATTTTGTCGAGCACCTAAAAAAAGGATTCCCATGAGTCACCGAAAAGTAATCGTAAACGACCTTATGCAAAACGATTACAGCTATTACCTTACCGAGCCTGCCGGAAAGAATTTTCATCCGGATTTTAAGCCTGAATTAACGCCAAAACAAATGCTGAAAATGGGGGTCTTTGGCGGTAAATACCTGACCGACTGCACGAAAGAGTTCCCAAAGGATTGGTTTACCCAGGCTAAACTATGTCGGGAATACCATGATCCCGCGTTGAACTTCTTTGGAGTCAATGCTTCCCAACCGTTATCTGTCTGGCAGGAAAAAGGATGGATTTATCACGAAGATCCCAGGGGCTGGTTTCAATGGTATTGCAGATATTACATGGGTAGAAGATGTCCGGATGACGAGCGTCAAATCAAACGCTGGAAGGCCATGACCAGGCATATTGCCCAAATCAGGAAAAACTGCAGGAAAGGTGATTTAAATTGCCGTCCAAAACAAAGACAGGTCCTGCTAAACTGGGCTTATGATAGTCGACTGTTTTAATAAAGAACAATCACCACTTCAGAACAAAGCCGGACTCCAAACTATTCTGCATAATTGTCGGAAATTGGCAGCCGAAGGCGATAAAAGCGTCATGTGGATTCTTGTTTTCTCGACCTTTGCCAAAGAGCTGACACTGGTAGCGATAGCTATTGAACCGGGGGGGCCTGATCCTTTGAGCATCGTCAGCTTTTTTTAATTATTCATACCTTTCTCATTCGAGTTGGATTCGCTTGAAAACAATTATGTCGGTGAAAAAGTACTTTGTAGAAATACCTCCTGCATTTGTCTTGAATTAGGCGAGCGGTGCACTCTCAATTGACATAATCTATTCTCAAATCGCATTATACGAATAAAGAGATTTTGCATATACGAATTTTATCTTCCAGGTTCACTGGGACAGACAATTGTAAGTGACAATTTGTATGTCACTTGTCTTTAAATTTGAAAGATGATCGACAAGAGTAAGAATATGAAAAAAAACCGGCATTATCCCTCGCACCCCCCCATGGCACAAAGAACAGATATTCCTCCTTCGGTCGGACAAGGGGAAGTGAAGGTGGAAAAACTATCATCCGGTCTGCAACTGATGGTGGTGAATTTCATGTTTAAACAGTCGGCGCAATTTCGACGTGATTCTTCCGGATTTACCGTAGGGATTGGGTTCTGCCTTAAAAATGGATATATATCCAGGCACAGTTGTTTCGATAACCCAATTTCAGCCAAAACCAATGCCAGCGGATTTTTCCATTATCCTGAATTAACTGACTGGACGATGAAGGTAGATCGAGGACCATTGCACAATGTGTTTGTCTTAATGAATAAGAATACGCTGCACAAGCTGGTAGGAGATGATGAAAGCTATTTCCCATTCCTGGAAAAGCTGGAAACCAATCGTCCTTTTCTAACCACGGATTTTACAACACCCGAGATGAACCTAGTCCTGAGCCAAATTGCTTCCTGCCCTTATATCGGATCGGCAGGGAGGCTCTATACAGAAAGCAAGGTTGTCGAGCTATTGGTGCTTAAACTGGAACAATTGCGTCTCGGAAATCATTCTCTTCCAAAAACCAATTCGTTAAGGCCGGTTGATATCGAATGTGTAAGACATGCCGTCGACGTATTGGTCAAAGATCTGGAAAATCCGCCCAATCTGGCGGCTCTTGCGCGCTCAGTCGGACTCAGCCGCAGCAAGTTGCACCGTTGTTTCGGAGAGGTGTATGGAATTTCCCCTTTTGATTATCTAAGGAACTTTCGATTACAAACTGCCATGAATCTATTGCGGGAGGGGGAGGCCAATGTAACCGAAGCGGCTTTCAGTGTCGGTTATACGAATCTAAGCCATTTCGCCAAGACTTTTAAGTCAACCTTCGGTATTCTGCCGAGCGACATTCTCAGTCATTCCATTCCCGTTTCCGACCATCTGAAACGATTCGGTTCATAAAAAAACAAAACCGTTAGCGTAGCTCCTTCTGAATAAGATATTTTTGCTATCAAGCTTTAGCTGAAAGCGTTTTATTATCATCTATTATCACAGGAGGTGTTGTGAGGAAGGTATTGTTTGCTGCGGTGGTTGGTTCCGCCGTGTTCTGTTTCTGTAATAACTCCACCATAGCCGCGAATACCGGCGATTTGGAGCTGGAAGGCATTACGGTAACGGCCCAAAAGAAGGAAGAAAACGTCCAGAAAGTGCCGGTGGGAATAACGGTATTTAATACGGAAAAAATCGAGGACGCCCAGATCGAATCGATGTCGGAATTGGCCGGATTTGTTCCCAACTTTATGATTAATGACGAAGGGGCGTCGGGGATGAACGCACCGGTGATGCGGGGTATCTATGCAAATGCTATGACCATGACAACCCCTGTCGGGCTCTTTATCGATGGTGTTCCTATCCTTTCTGCTGTTGGATTCGAGGATACGTTGCTGGATATCGAAAGAGTTGAAGCATTGCGGGGACCCCAGGGAACCCTTTATGGGAAAAACACGCAAACAGGTGTTATCAATATTATCACACGGCAACCGGATAATGAATTCCGGGTGAAAGCATCCGCAGATCTGGGCAAGATGTTGTCAGCCGAAGCCGGTAACGGCCTAAAACAGGCATACTCCCTGAATGTCAGTGGACCCGTTGAGGAGGATAAACTCTTTTTCGGCATCGCCGGGAAATTCTTCCAAAAAGACGGTTTCATTAAAAACACCAATACGGGTGATCCGGAAGATGACAGAGAGCACTGGTTCGGAAGGGCACAGCTTCGCTGGACACCATCGGATCAGTTGGATATTTCACTTGTCGCTTCAAAACTCCAATATAACGACGGCGCCACCAATATGAATCTAACGGATACCGGTGCGGCTATTACAGGGGTTTCTCCCAACGAAGACCGTGAGGATTCATCTAATCACCAAGGATACAACAAGGCTTCTTCGGACACACAATCCCTCAAAGTAAAGTATAATATCAGTGGAGCACTAACCCTGACATCGATTACCGCGAAAAGAGTATACAATGATAAAGCGTAGACCGATTGGGATTTCAGCCCGGCGACAATAAACCATTCATTTAAGGATAATACATACACCAAAATATCCCAGGAACTGCGGCTGGATCATTCCTCTGAAAGATTGCGGTGGTTAGTCGGCCTGTATTATGACACTGACGAGAATAACTTTGATATAGAAAAAAAATCCGCTGATCCGACGAAGGCGTCTACGACGGAAAGAGATATTACAGGGCAGGCCCATGCCGTTTTTGGACAGGCCGAGTATTCACTGACATCCAAACTGCAACTTATCGGTGGTTTACGGTATGAAGCCCAGGAACAAGAATATGAAAATCATACCAATGGTATAAAAGCCGACGATTCCTGGGATGAGATTTCTCCAAAGCTGGCTTTGGAATACAACTGGCAGCCCGAATTGATGACCTACGCAAGCGCTTCTAAAGGTTACCGATCCGGGGGGTTCAACGTAAATACCACGGATCCTCAATACATCAAATTTGACGAGGAAAAACTATGGTCCTATGAAGTCGGATTCAAAAGTCTTTTTTATGGTAAACGGATCATGTTGAACGGATGCGTATTTTTGATGGACATCACTGACATGCAGGTACTGGAAGCCTTTTCACCAATGGAGTCCTATATAACCAACGCGGCGAAAGCGACATCAAAAGGACTTGAATTGGAAATGACAGCCAGAATCTCCGATCAGCTGACAACAACCGGCAGCTTCGGATATACCGATAGCGAGTATAACGATTTCAGTGATGCGAAAGGAGATTACAAAGGCAATTCACTTCCTTATGCTCCGGCTTACAACTTCAGTATCGGCGGGCAATATCGATTTAAAGACGGATTCTATGCCAGAGTGGACATGATCGGTTATGGGGAAACATATCTGGACAAGGCCAATGATTACAAGAGGGATGCGTATGAAATAGTCAACACCCGGGTCGGATATGAATCAGAGAATTTTGACATCTATCTCTACGGAAAAAACATCTTTGATAAGAGGTACGACACAGAAGGCTATTTTGACGGGCTCTATGTGGTTTATAGTGATCCCGGAGAGATCGGCATCAAAGGAAACTATCGTTTTTAATCCGCTTTAATTTATATAACCGCTTGTACAGGAATTCAACATGAAACGAACAATAATTCTATGTTTAATTTTTATGGCAGGTTTTGTACCCAAGCTTGCCGCTCATATCCTTTGGGTCAACAGTTTTGAATCCCATGCTCATCAACCCGGCCATGCCATTGTTTCTGCGGGATGGGGGCATATCCTGCCCATTGATGATATAACCAACAATGTCAATGCGCGTGCCTTAATCGAAAGCTTCTCCCTCATCGAGCCGGATGGGAATAAAACTGCCCTTCGGATACCTGAGCAAAAACCGGCAAAACCGGTTGTTTCCACCGGGAATGTGAACATTTTTGATGCTGACATTGCCAGCCATAAAATTGCCCTGAAAAAAGACTCGGGCAAAGGAAATTATCTGGTCGAGATTCGGTCGAAGAAAAATGTCTTCACCTCTTACCTGGATCAAAAGGGCAGGAAGCGGATGGCTTTGAAGCCGATGAACAGGATTAAAGGTATCAAGGAGGTTATTTATTCGATTCAATACCAGGCTTCCGGCAAGACCTACCTGACCGTCGGCGAGTGGACAAATCCCAAACCCGTTGGCCAGGCGCTGGAAATAGTCCCCCAGACCGATCTCTCGACGGTAAAGGTCGGCGATATCGTCAGGTTCAATGTCCTGTTCGAAGGAAAGCCCTTGTCTAAAAGTCCCAGAAGCATTGAATACATGACGGCTCGCAGTACCTCCTTCGGCCAGGGGGATGACTACTGGCTGTTCTCATACATATCCAAGGGAAAGGCCCAGTTTAAAGTCCAAAGCGCGGGTCAATGGCTGGTCAACGTTTTTCACAACGAACCGGTAACAAAACACGGTCCCCTGAAAGACTTGCTGGGGCAGGTCACAGATGCTGTATACGGTGCCAGTCTTACTTTTACCGTAAAATAGAAATCAATTCCCCATTATCCACGAGTCGGTGAATCGTGATCGGGACGGATTCTTTTTTGTGTTTTTCCTCCTTTTAACCTGAAAACATCCGTCCCACTCCTCGGAAATCTGCTCTGTTGTCCTATCATCAGATGATGAATGCAACTCCCCCATGAGAGGATGATTATCGATGAGACCTCCCATCTCCTTGAGTTCGTCGATACACCACATCTCATCAACCATTTCAGGAATCACTTTGTAACAACTCCCGGCAGTCACCTGAGAGACATCCAGTTCGTCAAACAATAGGCCTCCCCCAAGCCGATGTCATCTTTTATCCGAAATCCCGAAGCATTGAACTCTTAACAAAAAGAATAAGACAATCTGTTTTCGATTTGCATGGTTATTTACATTAAGTACAGTCCATACCTGAATTGGAAATAGGCTAAGCTGACCCTACAGAAATCAATAAGGATGTCGGTGGTGTTTCATTAAGGGTGGAGTATTCGCCTACGAATTCTGATTCTTGTGCTTAAAGCCCTTTAAATAAAAAACTTTGTGTTCTCCGTGTCTTCGTGGTGAGTAAATACTTTTGAAGAAAACAAAGCTCAATCCCTGATTAGAGTCTCGGAGTTCAGTCAATTTACTTGGGTGACTGCTGTAAGGTCATAATTAATAAGGTCTCATGATTTTTCTATAAAAAAATAGCGGCAAGGCACTTTTTTTTAGCGCCGATGCAATTCCTCTTGTTTGTGGCGGTGATACATGTTGATAACAGGTGTGGCGAGTCAGTCGCCGTAAAGTTGCGATTAATCGAAGATGCTGCAGGTCAGGCAAGTGGTCAGGCCGGCTGTTTATCAATGCAGGAGCGATCTTTTCCCTGTGGGATTACCTCGCAGCCCCGATTATTCGATCGACCGTTTTGCATATTTATATCATTGGAGAGGTTTTCAAATGAAAAAAGTAGGTATTATTGTTGTGTTAATTTTTGCGGCGGGGATCACTTTTTTTTCCGCATTCACCGCCAATCGAGAAGACAATCGTCCGGAGGAGGTCTCCGATATTGAACAAAAGACTGAAGCGAAATCAATCAAGATTTCGGATGCCACGGGTAAGGAAGTTACAGTCCAGCTTCCGATTCGCAGGGTTGCCTTCAATCATTTTTCAACAGCAGAAGCGCTGAAAATTATTGATGCCTGGGACACGGTTGCAGGCAGGGGCCGGGACATGGATAAGCAGGTTTTTCCCAACCTGGACGATATTCCCGTCATCTCCGGACAGGGTTTGTATGATCTGGACTACGAAAAGATCTTCGAACTCGATATCGATCTGTTTATCACCATAAAAATATCCATGGATGGTTATGATGAGATGCTCTCAAAACTTGAACCGCGTATTCCCGTTATTACCATGCATATGCGTGAACCCGGACCCTTCAGGGAAAACCTTGAGAAATTGGGTATATTGTTTGGAAAAGAGAAAGAAGCGTTGGCTTATCTGCAGTGGTACGAAAAAGTCATAAGCAAGTTAACCGACCAGTCTCGATCCCTGGATGAAACAGACAAGCCCCGGGTTTTCTTCAAAACAGGCTGGGGCAGTCCTTCCGACATACAGACTCTTTCCGATGAAGCCCCGGGCATACGGGAACGAAATGAACTTACCGGTGTCAGGAATGTAGCTGGAGACCTTACATCGGCAGGCGGGTGGGTTCAAGATGTGGATGACGAATGGCTGGCGAGTCAGAATTTGGATATCCTGGTCGTGGCTGACCCTGTGTACAAAGGCTATGGGATTGGAGTAAAAAACGATGCGTTAGTGCGTGGGCATCGTAAACAAGTCATGGAACTCCCGGCCTTTGCCGGCAGCAAAGCAGTAAGAAACAACCGGGTGTACATGATCACCGGAGAGCTGTTTGGTACACCGAGATTTGTGATCGGCTTCGCTTACATGGCCAAGTGGTTCCACCCGGAACTGTATCAGGACCTGGAGCCAAAAGCACTGCATCAGGAATACCTAACACGTTTTTTAAAGGTCGACTGCGATTTGGACAAACAAGGCGTGTTTGTTTATGCAGGCGATTAACAGGGTTCTCAGAATAAGACTGTTCCTTGCAAATTTGATTTACTTTTAAAACTGCCTCCAGGTATGTGAATAAGTCCACAATGTCGAGCTGCGGAAATATCCGTGGGAACGACGCCCCTTTTCAGATGTCTATCATCGAAAACCTTACCAACCTGTATGGCGCGAAACCTTAAATAACCATGCCCAAGGAAGGTGTTTCATCTTCCTGCCCAGGTAGGCTGATATGTCGGCCGGTCGAAACAATTGGAAATACACACTCACATTATAGAAATCGGTTTAGCCTTTCTTGCCCGTCAAATACAGGCTTTTATACGGATTTAGAGGGTGATATCCGTTGTCGGCTATCAGTTTATGGAACAATGTCTCCTGGTTGGGCGAGGACTTGAAAGCGGAGCTTTCACCAAAGACCGATAACCGATCACCATATCATGCAGCTTAACCGTTGCAAGGTATGGATTAGAAAGTCGGCACCTTTTAAAACCTTAAAATATGTGTATACAGTCCAAACATTATTAATACGGAAAAAACAATATCAACAGTGAATGGAGCAGAAATGACTAACAAGCCTAAAACAAAAGTACTTGCCGTTTTTATACTAGTTTTTTTATTTTCATTTTTGGATCTTTGGGCTCAAGACGAGCAGAACGCAAACGCAGAAGACAACATGCTGCAACTGGAAGAAATAACGGTAACGGCCCATAAACAGGAAGAAAACCTGCAGGATGTTTCAACGAGTTTGACAGCATTTAACAAGCTTGATATTGAAGACAATCAAATTAGCTCGATTACCGATGTGGCAAAGTTTACACCCAACTTTATTCATTTTGACAGTGGAATCATCGGAGCAAAGACGCCTTCCATTCGAGGCATCCACCAGGATGGCAGTGGCGGGTCTCCTGTAGGTCTGTTTATTGACGGGATTCCCATTCTTTCCATTACC
Source organism: SAR324 cluster bacterium (assembly GCA_028280735.1). Classification (GTDB taxonomy): domain Bacteria; phylum SAR324; class SAR324; order XYD2-FULL-50-16; family XYD2-FULL-50-16; genus JAHJTV01. Next base: position 15,563 of record JANQLH010000425.1, read on the forward strand.
GGATTCAACGCGGAAATGCTGGATGTCGAACGGGTGGAGGTATTGCGCGGACCGCAGGGAACCCTTTACGGAAGCAACACCGAGATTGGCGCCATCAATATTATTACCCAGCAGCCCGGCAACGAATTTCAGGGTAAGGTTTCCGTTGAAGCCGGTACTGGTGCCGCCCTATGCGGTCAGCACCGTGCTTGCCGAATATGCCATGCCGTCGCAGCAGTTTCTCGACGGCGGTTTGCGCGAAGTGCC
>JANQLH010000437.1 GCA_028280735.1 SAR324 cluster bacterium
GAAAAGCTTTTTGTGGTGGAGCCTATCGGACTTGAACCGATCACCTCAACACTGCCAGTGTTGCGCTCTAGCCAGATGAGCTAAGGCCCCATATTGGTGTGTAAACATTATTTTTAACAATCCACATAAAGCGTGTCAAGAGACATTTTAAAATCAGGCATGGCTTTCTGCGATTTCCCGTTCTATGTTCAGGGAAACTTCATGGATTGAATTATAGATGTCCCGAATGAGTGGCACACTGATTCCAAGGCTTTGGGCAACCTCGGACTTAGTTGTCAATACTTGATTCCAACGTCTTTGATCAAGGGGGGGCACCTTGAGTTTAAATTTGTAGGCTCCAATTCGTTTAACAATCCGAAAGCGTTCGGATAAGACCAGACACAGTGACCTGTCCAAGTTCAGCAAGTTATCCCTTAAGTCTTCAATGTTTAACTCCAGACAGATATCCTCAATTGCTTCAGGGGTGTCGATTAGTTTACCGGTATTGAATTGCTCCATGGCATCTTGGAATACCAGGTCTAAAATTTTCTTGAAGAAGGTTATTTCAAGCTTAAGCTGCAAGGACATTTCGATTAAATTCTTCATATCCTCTTTTCTGGCTTCGCTTTGTCCGAGATCGATTTTTTGTGCTTGTTTAATATGCATTATCTTAGCAACCACTCGTACCCTTTCTGCCAGTAAATGGAGAAAGGAAACGTCAAAGTGATCGATCGATTTTCTCATGTCTATTATTGAGGGGTCGCTGTCGATGGTTACCTTGCTCATTATTATTTCCGTATTTTATCCAAGTTATTGTTTTTCCCATTCCATTTTAGGGCAAACGTCTGCGATATATGGAATTTGGGCATCTTCAAGAGTTTTGTTAAATTCATCGTTAACCACCCCTATCTGGCACCAGACCAAGCCGGGTTTAAGTTTTACAATATCTTCCTTAAAATCCATCAGTCTCTGCGAATTCACAAACATATCGACCCAGTCGATATCGCCCGGTGTTAAATCCGAAAGTTTTTTGACACAGGGTTTTCCAAGTATTTCTTCGTAAACGGGATTAACGGGGACAATCTCACATCCTTTTTCCATCAGAAACTTAGCAACGCGATGACTTGGTCGATCTTCCTTGGGAGATAAACCAACGATTGCTACCTTTTTGTTTTGTTTGATAAAATCCATCGCTTGTTCGATTTGCATCATGAGAATCCCCTGTTATGAAATTAGTTCAATGAATTACGAAGTACGTAATACTTTAATGGGTTTTCTTGCGGTTGCCAAGTTTTTGCTTTTCGGTATGAGGCCGAAAGCTGCTGATGTCGGGTAAACCGGGAAATATGATTCTAACTGGAGGAAAGCTTGGATTAAGCAAAAGTAATAGTCGGCAAATCATGTATAAACCTCATACTGGTTAATTTAGCGATGATGTCCAAGGCTTGTAAATTGTGATTAGATCATTTAATATAGAGTAACCATAAGACTTGTTTCTTTTGGGACAATCCGGTTGAGAAAAATACTGAAAATGCTTTTCCCGAGCGTCTCCCGAGGAGGAGCCGTTCAATTAAACATGTGGAGTTTGATCATGAAAACAATAGTCAAGTTAATCTCTTTAATTGCAATTCTGTTTTTTACTACCAGTTCTCTCTATGCGGGTTTGAGAGATCCTGTTGCTGTTTTGTTTCAGGTGAAAGGCAAAGTAGAATATACCAAAGACGGTAAAAAATGGAAAAAAGTCCGCCGCAATAAATTCCTGTTTGCAGGATACAAAGTGCGGAGCATGGAAGATGGTTCGGGTAAAATCACCGTAAAAACATCAGGAGTCAATTTTGTGTTAAACCCCGGCACTGTATTGGAGGTTACCGCAAACAACCTGAATGCGGTTAGTGGAATGCTTGCCGAATCGGAACAAACCAGTCGCTTGGTTTCCGGTCTGGTCAAAAAGTTTTCAAAATCCCAATCATACACAACGGTTCGCAGAAGCGTGAATACTTCCAAGACATTAGATGCCGTGCGCACAGTCGTGGTTTCGAAGGCTCATCCCTATCTGGTTTGGGATAATCTGGAAAAAAATGCCTCCTATAAGCTCACCATCGGAGAAGATGAGTATGTGGTTGATTCCGGAAACGGAGATGTGATTAGAGTTAAAATTGATCCTTTTAGCGGAACCAAAGAGTTCAAAATCATCGCCATTAAAGATGACAAGATCGTAGCCGAGTTGACGCATTACAAGAGCCGGGGAGAGTTAAAGGCACATACGGTGAAATGGCTTGAGCAGTCGGATCAAAAAGAGTTGGATAAAATCATGGCTGATTTGGCGGCGGAATATGGTGAAGATACATTTATCCTGGGAACCTACTTTGAAAAAGTTGATATGTGGGTCGCTGCCATGGATCAATATCGCAAGTATCTTGAAGACAACCCCGACGACATCGAAATGACTCCTTATCTGTTTAGGGTCTACAAGAAACTCAAACTGGACGGTGTCTATCGAAAGGAACTCAATGAGTGGACCCAAGCCATGGCGAACTAAGATTTAGCCTGTTGACTTAACTATTGCGATCAAGATTGCGCCCCTGGAGCATAACCTTGCTGCTACCAGGGCGCGGCTGGTAAGAAAAAACCTCTGAAGGGTGTAAAACCTTAGCGAGTATTTTTAAGGAAATTGACTTTTACTTAGACGTCAACTTTCTGTTATAAAAAGAAAATGCTCAACCCAGGTTTTCCGTTTTTCAGAGGTTTTTTATATGCCCAAGGGAAAATCCAGAGATCAACCTCTAAACCTGCCTTTTTACGTGAAACTTCGTCAGGAGCTTTCAGAAAATGAAAAACATGCTCAAACGTTTTGATATCATCTTCACAATCCTACTTTTTCTTTTGATAATTCCTGCTGAACGTTTTGAATGGTTTGCTGGATTTGAGAACCTGACACTTTCCTTCAGGCATGTTCTTAGGAATACTTATGGTGATCCTGAAAAGGTTCGGTTCCCCAGTGAGAAAATCGCCATGGTTGTCCAGGACGAAGAGTTTTTCGAAGAATATGGCAGTTTCCCGTTACGCAGGACCGATTTGGGAGTCATTGCAAAACGATTGAGGCAATTGGGTGCAGAAATCGTCGTAATTGATATGTTGATGGATTTTGCCAGTTCCTATGGAGAAGACCCTATCATAGCGAAGGATCTTAAAGAAGCGGGGAACGTCATCGTTGTTTCCCAATTGGTGTTTGATGACAGAGACACTGATAAGTTTTTACGAGTTTCGTATCCGACAGAGATTATCAGGAACGCTGCCATTACCGCATATTCCAATCACAAAGAGGTTGGTGGTATGCAAAATCGACTAAGAATCTATCCGGAAGTTGGTGAAACATACAACGAATGGCCGGTTGCTGTTAAAACAGCTGCCATGGCTCTTGGAGTGGAGCCAAGGATTGAAGGCAACACCTTGGTGTTGGGTGAGATAAGGATAAGGCTTGATCAATTTAATGATTTCATTAATGATTTTTCGCCGCTAGTCGATGTAAACTTTCTTAGTCGTGATCCCAATGTGGGTATTTCAGCTATGGATATCCTTGATCTTGATATGAACGATGAGGATGAGGTTTATGAATATCAAGCATTAGTAAAAGGGAAGATCGTCTTTGTCGGAGAAACGGCCGAGGTTGGTCATGATAAGTTTGACAGCGTTGTGGGAGAGATCTGGGGTGTAGAGGCGCTTGCTTATGAAGTCGCAACGATACTAAAGGGAGCCCCTCTGACGGCGGCCTCGGCAGCCGGTGAGATTACCCTCATGCTGGCAATGTTGATTGCTTTGATTTACATCCATTCACTCTCAGAACCCAGATTCAGGTTCATTGCATCCTTTGTAATGCTTGTCGCTTATTTTGTCTTCTGTTTTGTCGCATACATTTATTTTGACATGGTGTTTGCCATGAGCTACACGTTGACTGCATCGACCATGGGATTTCTGACGATTAATGTTTATCTGTTTATTGAAGAAAGAAAGGAAAAAAGCTTCATTAAAAACGCTTTTGGCCAGTATCTTTCCCCCAAAGTTATAGACAAGCTTGTAGAAGATCCGAGCGCTTTGGCTTTGGGTGGTGAAAAGAGGGAAATGACCGCTTTCTTTTCCGATGTTCAAGGATTTTCAACCATTTCTGAGTCGCTGACTCCTGACGAACTGGTACAGTTGCTTAATGAGTATTTGACTGAAATGTGCAACATCATTGCGGATTTCGACGGAACCATTGATAAGTTTGAAGGTGATGCAATAATCGCATTTTGGGGAGCACCGTTAAATCAAGCCAATCACGCCACTTTGGCTTGTTTGGCTTGTATAGAAATGCAAAAGCGATTGCTGGATCTTCGCAAAAAGTGGGCGGAAGAAGGTAAACCGCAACTCCTGGTGAGAATGGGTGTTAACTCCGGTCCCATGGTGGTGGGTAACATGGGATCTCAATCGAGAATGGACTACACCATTATGGGAGATTCAGTGAATCTGGCCGCCCGTCTGGAGGGAGCAAACAAATTTTATAAAACCTATACCATGATATCGGAATTCACCTTCCAGCAGGCAAAAAACGATATCGAAGCCAGGGAGGTAGATACGATTCGTGTGGTGGGCAGGAATGAAGCGATTAAGGTTTTTGAAATTCTGGGTAACAAAGGCAAGGTAACGGAAGAACGGGCAAAAGCCATGGAGAGCTATTACCGGGGACTGGCTCTTTACAAACAACAAAAATTTAAAGAGGCTGCGGAGGTATTCGAATCAGTGCTTGAGATGGCGCCAATGGATGGTCCTTCACAAACATATGTCAACCGTTGCTACGACTATATTGAAAATCCTCCCGGTGATGCCTGGGATGGCGTTTATACACACACGGAAAAAGGTTAGACATAGTTCTATACTTTTAGCTTCCCTTCATCCAGCGAGTCGCCTGACATGTACTTGCAGGCGACTAGACTGTTTGCATTGACGGCGTACTACAGAGCTTTAATTCTATTACGGATTTGTCCGGATTCTACCGCTTCTGCAAACTCATCAGCCAGTTTTTGTCCTTCGGTAACAACTCTCTTCCAATCCCTGAATCTGTCCTTGTCCCTTCCTTTATAGAGTAGAAAGTCTTTTCTATCGGGAATTTTGCCGTTGGGCAGCTTTTCGATATATTCCCGGGAAGGGGCTACCAACAAAACATTTTTCATGTTTTCCGTCCCCGGCTTTCTCCATTTTAACCCCTTGTCCAACCAGCCGGGGACAATACGATTGGAAAAGTGGGGAAACAGGATGATTTCATGAGGCTCCGCTTGATGGGGAATGTCCATGTGATAGTCGATTAGTCCACCATCCCGGAAAACTCCTTTGCGAGCACCAGGTATGTTTTTTATCCTTTCCATTACCAGTGGAATTGAACCGGAGGACAACAAGGAAGTTGCAAAGTTATTTGATGTCAGGGTGACTTTGCCCAAAGGAAACTCTTTGGTATCCAGGTAAGGGGGATTGATCCCGGGAAGATGGAACAGGGTGCGCTCAAACTGAATTCTAAGCAAACGGCGATGAATCAGATTAGCTAAGGAAGCGATGAGCAGTCCTGTACCAAGAAGTGCTTTGGAATCGCTTGTGGATGGCCATTTACAGCGTACGGAGATAAATCCTATTTTAAATACGGGATTGCTCAAAATCTCTTCTACGGAGCTTTTCCCTAAAAAAACATCAATAATGCGATTACTTTCAACAGATACCTCCCCTGTACTGGGTTTTGAGGTGTAACGTTGGTGTATGTAGGCATCTTCAAATTTTTGTTGTGCTTCCACAGGATTGTTTTGGCACATGGCCGCGAATCTCCAGGCACCAATGGAAGATCCTATTAAATAAAGTGGTTTTTTACGATATTTAAAGAATTCAGGAAACAACATGCGATCAAAGCGATTCAAAACAAGCCATTTGGGTCCTCCTGCCGCTCCTGCAATAGTTTTAACCGAATCAGGTTTTAGTCCGGATTCTTTAATAGTTCGATAGGCACTCTTTCCTGCTAAAAATATTAGATTTTTTGTCATGATAGTCGTAGACTTCGTTGAAGTGAAGCAGCACTTCAACAGGTTTTAGAAACATCTGCCGTCTCCCGGTTTTTCTTATACAGGTAATTATAATCTTGCTGCCCTGCTATCACAAGGCAGTTTGAGAGGCATTAACGAATGACACTTTTGGCAACGACAATCATCGGAGCTTTCTTCTTGTTGACCGCGGGGTTAAAGGCGTTTCATTCAAAACTGTTTATCATTCATCTAAAACGATTTAAATTACTTCCGGAGTCTCTCTCCGCTATGCTTGCCGTTCTGTTAATTGAACTGGAAGCGGCGCTGGGTCTGGCTTTAATCCTACAGGTTTATTTAAACATATTATTGCCTGTGATTGTCGGGATCTTGGTTGTTTCTACATTACTGGTTCTGTGGGGCCATAAATACCGGAGCGTGGAAGATTGTGGCTGTTATGGCGGGTTGCTACAAATTCCATTGACAATATCCACCATAGTGAACCTGATAATGATTAGTGTTATTAGCGGTTTATTAGTTATGGGCCAATTGCCGATGGAGAACAACTCACAAAATTTATATTATGTCATAGCGGTTATTCTGGTGTTTCACCTGGTTTCCAAAAAAACTCTTCACAAGCCGTTATTCGATGTTCTGGGACTCAAGCCGGGGAAACCATGGTTATCGGAGTTTTATCCCGGCGATAATGAGAACATCAACCAACCCAACCAAGTATATTTTATCGTTGCAGCCAACTGCTCTCTTTGCAAATCCTGGATGAAAAAGCTATCTGATGCGATCAATCCCAAGTTGGCGGCCGAGTATATCGTGTTGAATGCGGGTGGAAATCCGGGGCAACTCATGGATGGAGAGCTAATTAACAAGGGTGTAGCTTATTTCGAAGTTCAAAGTCGAAAAACTCGTTTTTTAAGAGGAAGGTTGCCGATGGCGGTTCGAGTCGAAGATGGTGTGATTCGCAACATCAAAACAGGATCATTCCCCGGGGATGATTTTTTCTTATCCTAACCATAATAAATGAGGAAAAATGGCAAAAACTGTCTTAGTCGCAATGGCGAACGGTTCGGAGGACATGGAGTCGGTAATAATGATTGATGTATTGAGAAGGGCTGAACTGGATGTCACGGTGGCATCGGTGCATGAAAAACAGATCACATGCGCACGGGGAGTTCATGTTGTCGTGGATAAACTAATTGGTGAATGTTTTGATACACAATTTGATATGATTGCTATTCCGGGAGGTTTGCCGGGTGCGGATAACCTCAGGGATTCTGAGGTGCTAAAGGACATGCTATTGAAACAACAAGCAAGCAACAAATATGTTGCAGCAATCTGTGCATCTCCTGCCGTGGTTTTTCAGTCACATGGTATATTAACCGATAAAAAAGCCACCTGTTACCCCGCATTTGCAGAGCAACTGGATGATCAATCATCAACGGGAGCGAAGGTTGTTGTGGATGGCTATTGTGTTACCAGTCAGGGACCGGGAACCGCGATTGAGTTTTCTCTGAAACTGGTGGAATTATTATGCGGATTGGACAAGGCACGGGAGGTTGCGTCAGCAATGCTGGTGGATTACCAATAATTTCATTCCAGTAACTGTTTTAATCCAGTTTCGATGCCGGTTGTCAGTCTGGAACTCTTTTGTTCATATTGCCAGGTAAGGTCAGGGTTTATTTTGTCGCTGACAACAAAAAGAGGTTCATACCGAGTTCCTTTGGACCGGGATACAAAATCCAATGGAGCGGCTTCCATGTCAATCAGCTCGATGTTTCGTGCTTTGTAGTGATCCAGCTTTTCTTCTGTCAGGCGGTAAAAGCTATTTACAGTCACTATGCGTCTGCAACTGGGCTGATGGTTTGAGTACTTGAGTTCGGTAATTGTTTCATGACCTCCGTAATCCATAATCATCCCTGTTTCATCCACTGCTTCGGCAGGTCGATGCAGTTCTCCAATGTCAATGGAACGAGATCCTACACAGCCGGCCGTGCCAAATCCTTTGATGTATTTGGCACCTGAATGTATGGCATTTTCCATGATTATGACCGCCAATGGTGCGCCTATAAATCCTCCCAGGGCGCTACAGTCCTTTCCTTGATGTGAAAACTCGAAACGTTTTGCGGGACCATATGATTTAATCTTTCCGCCTTGTACCAAATCGCGAAACAAAAACAGGTGGTGTTGGATAAAAAATAAAAAGGTGTTTTCGTTGATTTTTGGAAGAGTAAAATGTTCGGGCCTGATTAAGGATTGTGTCATATGTCTAATTCAGTCTGATTGATAAGGATTTTTAGTCTGTGTTAAATCCAAGTGCAGATCCAATTAGAAGATAAATGAGAATTCAGTAAATTGAAAGTCGTCAGTCGGTGAGACGGGTTTTTTAATTTTCAAATCATTGATGCATAATGGAACTCAAACAGGATTTACGTTTGACAAGCGTTTCCTGTTGGTTACAATTAACGGCTAGCCTGAATTCCGCGTTAAAAGAACCAACTAACCTCATAAAACCAGGAAATACGGATGGATCCGTTAGCTATCGAATTAAACGAAAGAATTAAGTCTGCATCTCCGGCAGTTTACGATTGCTTGTCTGAACAAGGCAAAAATATGTTTTTTCCAGCCGGTATTCTCACCCAATCGGCAGAAGCCAAGAAAAAAGCTCACCGTTACAATGCCACCATTGGTATCGCCTTGGAAGGATACAAGCCAATGCATTTGAATGTGACGAAAAAGTTTTTCAATAATCTTGCACCGGAAGATATTTACACCTACGCCCCGCCGGGCGGACGGATGAAACTTAGGCAACTCTGGAAGGAAAAACTGATCAGAAACAATCCTACCCTTAAAGGAAAGCAAACCAGTTTGCCGATGGTTACCAGTGCATTAACTCACGGATTGTGTATTGCGGGCGATATGTTTATCGGACCGGGAGATGTGGTGGTTGTTCCGGATAAACTGTGGGGTGTGTATCGATTAAATTTTGAAACCAGAAAGGGCGGCATAATAAAAACCTTTCCCATGTTCAATGACGAGGGAGGATTTAATGTCAAAGCCTTTAAGGAAACCATGGCGGAGCAGGCCCGGGTTTGTAAAAAACTGATGGTGGTCCTGAGTTTTCCGAATAATCCAACCGGTTACACTCCCCTGCCTGCGGAAGCGCAAGAAATTTTTTCAGTTGTGAAAAGTCAGGCAGACCAGGGTACGAGACTGGTTGTTCTTTCTGATGATGCTTATTTCGGATTGTTTTACGAGGATAGTGTCAAAGAATCTCTGTTCTCGGTGTTTTGTGATCTGCACGAAAATGTATTGGCGGTTAAATTGGATGGTGCGACCAAGGAAAGCTTCGCCTGGGGATTTCGGACCGGCTTTATCACATTTGGTAATAAATGTTCTGATAGCTCAAATCTTTACTCCGCTTTGGAAATGAAGTGTCAGGGGATTGTGCGATGTACTATATCCAGTTGTAATCAACCATCGCAGACTGTGGTTGAATCCATCCTGCAAGATCCTGAGTACTGGGTAGATCTGGATACAAAATTTCATATCCTGAAACGACGGGCTTTGCGCTTAAAAGAGATTTTGCAAAATCCGAAGTATGATGAAATCTGGAGTTACTATCCGTTTAACTCCGGTTATTTTATGTGCCTGAAGCTGCACAGAGTGGAAGCGGAACCTCTTCGGCTTCACTTGCTTGATAACTATGGAGTGGGGACTATCGCTCCCGGCAAACGGGACCTTCGCATAGCTTTTAGCTGCGTGGAGGAGGAGGACTTGGAAGAGCTGTTTGAACTGGTTTACCAGGGAGCCAGGGAACTTGAATAATCTGCCTCCAATCATTTCCATCAAAAAGTCAGCGTCAGTTTTCCCAGTGTCGTTCGGTATTTCGCACCCGTAACGCTGGGAATATTGGTGGGTGTTCCATTGAACCACTCATGAGCCAGA
>JANQLH010000453.1 GCA_028280735.1 SAR324 cluster bacterium
CTTTCAAAAAAGACTCACGAAAAGGATCTGCCCGGAATAGATTTGGCGAATGAAAATGCAGATGCAATATAATTTTGGCTTTGTTATAGGAATCCTTCCCGACGAGGTGTTTCACTTCTCTTTGAGAGTTATGAAACCAGTGCCCGGGCTTCTGATAGGTCTCTACCATCCTGCCGGTAGGTTTTAAACGAGGAACCACCACCGGGGTTGATACAGGAGTCAATGCAAACTCGAAATGGTAATGTCTGGCAACAATTTCCGCGGAAAAGCATTTGTCCGGATCGACTTCAAAGTAAATATTTTGATGGGGAGAAAACACATCCGGGATATGAACATCAAGGTCCGGTCTTGCGGTTCGAATGCCTGGGTACTCTTCATGGACCTTCAAATGAAACCCGACTTCATGCAGATCAACTCTCCACTGGGATTTAACGGCCGCTTCAACTTTTTTCTGATCCAACTCCCAAATCGCCGCCAAATGTGTTGCGCTGCATGGTTGCAAAAAAACTTTTGCCGAGAATTCGGGTCGGTGTTCCGTACCCGATTTTAAAACTACCAGTTCACGATTGCCATTTTCAATTGAGGACAATATCCATTCACATCGCACCTGTTGAGTATCGTGAGACGGAAAGAACTCCCACCGCAAATTGTGTGCATTATCCCGTTGAAACTCATGCCAGGTGTCATCAGTTTTAAACCATAAAACCAGCTCCAGGTGAGCCTGGTCCCAGGAAACCCGGTTGTTCAGAGCGGCTAGAGCCGTTTCCGCTTCCTGGATTTCCTCTTCGGAAAATCCAATCAACGAAACCTGTCCGGCTGAATTCTCCTCTTTTTCAGCCAGGACATATCGATACAGTTCTCGGTGAGCCGAGGTGATTTGCAGCTGCAATCGGATTCCCTCCAAAGGTTTTCGCCGGCAAAGCTTCCATTCTTCCAATTGTATTTTTTCGATCATATGATCCCGCACCCGGGTCCAGAAACCGAATTGCCTGACAGTTCCCACAACCTTGCCGTTTTCGATCATACGATAACTGCCAATGATCTTAGCTCGATCACAATCCGGAAACCGCCGGCAATAAAACCGTTGCCACAGCTTAAGAATCCTAAACGATGGATTCATCTCTGCCCGCACCTTCCATCCGCCGGAAGGACTGATTGCCGTGTAAAAACTGAGTTTGGTTGAAACCTTTTTAACCTCAAAATCCACAGACCGGACAGTCTCCATGGATGCAAGGTTGGTGGCGACCTGAAAAAGCTCTTCACCCTTGTCGGTTTTCAAGGAAATCGATTCCGGTCTTCCTTTGATATGAACAGTTGATGGATCGTTTGATGAAAGTGAGTCTGTTAACTCACCATCTGCCCATATTTCAAGGGTGCCTGCGTCATTTAGTCCCGTATTGCTCCAAACCAGTTTTTGAAGATTTTCGTGCTGGGAAATCAAATCAACCCGGGGTAGTTCTTTCAAGGTCGATTGAACGGTGTATTTCAAATGGCTAAACCGGATTAATTCAATCCGATAAGTGACTGTTTCGGACAAGTGGAAAAACAGGGGGCCTTCCGAGTTGGGACGTGCGTATTCAATGGGTAAAAGCGGTGTTTTTGGATTTGCGCGAACACAGTAGTAATGTTCGGACAGATCCAGGCCTGGCAGGTTGGACCAATCGAAGTAGACTTCCACAAATCCGCTGCATACCTGAACGATTTTTAAACCATCCTGTTCATAAACGGATGTGAATTCCATAATACACTCTTGAAAAATTGTTTGCGTAGTTGTTCCTTATGACATAGGCCTGAAGGTAAGTTACGTCAACCAGTTTATCAAGGAATTTAAACTCTTTATAAATACACCCGTCTGTATAGTCTGTAAGCCTTAAGGTAGGGGAAAGTAAGTAACAGCAGGGTTAATGCCAGGGAAATCTTCAGAATTGAAATCCGAAGTTCAAGGGTGAAGTCATTTTCCTCCAGAAAATTACCGGATAGCCGGAGATTGTCAGTGCGGGGTAGCGAATGGAGCAGTCCGGTTATAATGCCCTGCCAGTAAAAATCTTTCAGCCCTATTTTACCATGGAGCATGCTAACGCGAACTGCATTCAAACAGCGCCGACAGAATCTGAGTAAGACCCGCATGGATCGTTTCACTGCAATATCGGAAAGTGCTCCCAATACCAGGTCTTTAGTAATCTTGGGCTGTTTCTTTTTTTTCTTTTCTTTTTTGGGGTCTGACGGCTCTTTTTTTTTGGTGGGTTTTTTCTTCCCAAACCACCTGGTCTTTTTGTTAAATAACTTTATATCCGTTTTTACCTCGCCTTTGTCAAAACGGACACGAAATTTTAAAAACAGCCAGGTGATATAACAAACCGGGTTGGATTCAAACCGAACCCGGATCGGAACGTTTAGTACGGTTATCAGTAAAAGTCCAAAAGAAAGCAAAAGACCGAACGCTATCATCCTTCCCGGTCCGGTTTTTTGGTTGTGGCTTTTTTGACGATATTGAACAGCCGGTCCAAAGCTTCCGGAGCCTTATCCATTACATTTTCAATTGTTCCGGCACTAAGGCTGTGAATAGACACATCACCTTCCTTGACTATGACGAAGGCTACCGGCGTCATTAAAACACCGCCCCCGCCCCCGGAGCCATCCACTTTATTTGAGGCATCACCAGATCCAAAACCAAAGCCGACCCTCACGGAATTCACCGGAATCAATGTAATATCACCAATATTGTAAGGCTCTCCGAAAACAGTTTCGGATTTTATAAGACTTTTCAATTGAGGCAGGAAATTATCCAAGATCGACTTTTCACTTCCCATTGTATCTCCGTGGGCTTTAAAAGTTATTATTGAGTAAATTCAGATCGGTACCTAACAGAATTCGCATTAATTTTGAATGTTCCGATTATAAACAGGCGGGTTGGATTAAGCAAACCTATTTCTGGACTGATTCACTAATTGTTAATCCAACGACAAACTTTCCTGACAAGGGTTTAAATCCAATACCCATTCACAAAACACCGGCGTTTTACTTACCACGGAAACCTTGCTGAAAGTCCCAACCGTCAATTGTCAGCTAACATAAAACCGGTGTTTCCCCTTTTGTGTGAAAGAACTAATTAGTGTTTGAACAAAAACCAGTTTAAACCATACCAATGAAAGCTTTAAGGTCATATCGATGCTTCGAAGTTTAGTGCTTTCAGCATTCAGCGATCAGCTCTCAGCCAGTTTTTGTCCGAATTTTCTATGCTTTATGCTGAATGCTGACGGCTGATTGCACGTTAATCTTCAAGCTGAATTTCGGTATCTAGCACAAGGCTGGATAAGGGTTTAGCGATTTTCCGTTCAGGCACTAATTAACACGTCAACCGGTTGACGCTTCGCTTTTTGTTCGACCCGGCAATTGATAACAAAATTTCGTATTGCTAATTAAGAACTTCAACAAGAATTGCTCTTGTTCCTCACGGCTGCTGCGGTTCCAACTATGTTGGAAAATCAGGTTTTAAACGATATAGTCCCAGGCCCGGATAAAACGACATAAGCAACAATATTTGGTTCTTTTGATAAAACACTAAAAGCAACCGACATGAATAGCGACCGTGTACCTCGATATATTTGAATTTGAGATGTGGAATCACACACCTGTCCTGCGAAAAGAAAGCTAATGTCGTGCCTACTATAGCCTGTCGCTTGAATCCTCTGACACTGCGTCGTTGAGACAACACTTGTCGTTTTTTTCTTCCAAGATCAAACATGGTAAAAGTTGTTGGGCTGGTTTCCCCGGGAACCAATTCACTGAAATACAGCCACCATTACATCCGATTTCCGACCGCAATGTAATATTAAAACTTATTGGTAACCTTTCTCAAAAATTCATCCTAGGGTGTAAGACATTCATCAATGACGTCCATATACTTGCTGAAAAATTTGCTCAAAATAAAGAACCAAGACCTTCTGAGGAGGCACCGATTAAGATGAAAGAATTCATTAGAGATGATGTTTACTCACTGGTTGAAGATATTCTGGCAAAGGTGCTGGATATCGATAAAAGTGAAATTCATGCCAATTCATCCCTGATCAATGATTTGGGAGCCGAGTCCATCGACTTCCTTGATGTCATGCGACGAATTGAAGACGAGCTGGACATTTTACTGCCGGATGCAAATGTATTTGAATATCTAACCCAAAAATACGGTAAAGAAGAGTTTTTCCGGGATTGTTCCCTTAATGACCGGGGTGTTCAGATATTACGCAGGGCCATGCCTGAAATAGAACCTGAAAGAATTACCACGGACACCAAAGAATTTGATATCGCAGGCTTAATTACAGCCACCACATTTGTGAACCTGGTTGAGCGATACTACGATGTGGCAAGCTGGAAGCCTGATAAATGCGGGCGGTGCGGATCGATTCAAACCAGCCAAATTGATCCGGATGACGATGATTACATAGATTTAAACCTTCCAATAGGACCAATTTTTATCTGCAGGAACTGTGGTGAATTGCTGATCCCTCCCAGGCCTGAAGATCAATTGTATGAGGGAGTTGTTAGTCAATCTGCTGACCTTTAGGAATCCTTAGCCAGAGTTTCCGGTCAACGGTTTATACCGCTGCTGTCATAACTCTCTTTACCTAAACATAATAAGCAAAGGAATTTATTATGAGTGATACATCCGTTTGTTCAAAGGTAGATTCAACCACTGAGGAAACCGCTCCAAAAGAGAGAAAACTGGATGAATACTTATACTTGGGAATAACCCGGGCAATCTGCCATATATGTTATGACGAGTTTTTAGCCAAGCGCGATCCTAACGAAACGCTGGATATGGTTGATGCCGAAATACTGGTCAAGTCCGGAAAAGTGTATCTTAAAAAACACTGCCCCAAACACGGTAGCACCCTCACCTTAAAATCGAACAGTATCGACTGGTATAAAAAAACATGGGACACATCTCTCCTGAGGCGGGGAACACCTCCACTTGAATTCAGAACCGAAAAGAAAAACGGATGCCCTTATGATTGTGGTATCTGTGAAGATCATCATCAACATATCTGTGCTCCGGTAATCGATATTACCGATGCCTGCGACATGAACTGCTCAATTTGTGTTGTGACCAATAGAGATAATCCTAACCATATCAGTCTTGAAGATTTCAAAAAACGTCTGGATTCCGTTATCCAATCTGAAGGCTCGCTTCAAATTCTCATATTGACCGGCGGTGAACCCACAATGCATCCCAATTTCTTTGAACTGGTGGAAGAAGCCAATAGTAGAAAAGAAATAACAAGAGTTGATGTCATATCAAACGGATTGAAAATAGCAAAAGATGAAGAGTTCGTTAAAAGGCTGAAGGAGAATGACGTATATATTAACCTTCAGTTCGATGGTTTCAACGATGAGAGTTCAAAAACTCACAGGGGTGTCAGCAACCTGCTGCCCAAAAAAATGAAGGCTTTTGAACTTTTAAACAAACACAATGTGCGGATTGTCATTCAAACAGCGGTTTCCAAAGGAGTAAACGAAGACCAGCTGGGGAAGATCGTTAAAGAGTTCACCAAATACGAAAACGTCACATCGTTGATATTTCAACCCCTGATTTTTGCAGGCGAAGGCGGATACAACTTTGGAGGTGATCCCTTGGATCGGGTTACCGGACCGGATATCGTCCGGTTAATTGCAGCGCAGAGTGACGGTCTGCTCGAAGAAACAGATTTTGATACCATTCCCTGTGCACATTCGGAATGCCAGATTGTAGCTTATCTCTGGGTGAAAGGAGAGAAGACCATGCCTTTACGGCGGGTTATCAGCCAGAAAAAGTATCTGAACATGATAAAAAATGAACTCGGTATCCGCCCGGACACAAGGCAAAGCATTATTTCCGGTTCAGCCCCTGTCTCCAAAGATTCGGGTTCCTGTTCATGTTCTCCGACAAGTCAAATTGCCCATGTGGACCCATTGGACAAAGACCAGATGAGTGACTTTGAATCGCGTTTGAAGCAAATTTTTATTCACCACTATATGGACGCATACAATTTCGATTTGGGAAGGCTGAAAAAGTGTTGCAATATGATGCTACTGAAAGACGGACGTCAAGTCCCGCTTTGCTGGTATAACATCTATGAAAGAAATCACAATCAATTCTGCCGCAATTGAGATGCCCTTAACTTCAGATTAAACGAATACAGCGACAGGAGAACAGCCATGGAAAAAAAAGTCATCACCATTTCCACGTCCGGTCACCATACCGGAGAGCAGAAAAAGAAGGAAAACTATCAGATTATTGATTTGACGGATAAAAACATCCGCACCAAGAAAAAAATAGTAATATGTTGCGGGAAGGAAACCGGATCAGGAACCAATTTTGGGCAGTGTATTACCAGTGTTTTTTAAAGTTCCAAAGTCATATAAGGTCCTTTCACGGTTTTGGAAAAACGGGAACGACCCTTACCTGACTTGGAATACACGGAACTGTATTCGGTCTTTGTGTGTTAAATGACCAATATCGGTCCGCGACTTATGCCATTTTCCATTATGAGCAGATTATGTACCTAAGCAAATACAACATCATATTTGACAACAATTCCGCGGAATACCCCGAGCACAAAGTGCTGGTCAATTTTTTAAACAGAAAGATCCACTTAATCCCTCATCAGCTTGCGGACATAATAAAGACAAACAACCTGAATGAAATCGGACCTTTTAACGAATTCCTTATTGAAAACAGTTACCTGTATCATTCGACGGCGGACGAGCAACAGGCCGAACGTGATGCGAATGAATTTTACCATGAAAAACTCAAAGAAGAAGGTCATCAATTTTTCATCTCTCCGACGTACAGCTGCAATCTGAACTGCAGCTATTGCTATCAGGATAAAGTTGCGATGCCTCGAGAAAGTGAATACATGACCTATGACATGGTGGACCGAATAACCCGGATCATTCAGGACAAGGTAACCATTGAAAAAGCCCATACCGGGCCTCCCGTTGTTACCTTGTTTGGTGGTGAACCACTAATGGCCACAAAAAAAGGAAAAGGCATTGTGCGCTACATCCTGAACAAATGCAGAATGGTGGGCTTGCCTATCGGCGTTGTCACGAATGGTACTCAACTGGATCAGTTCATAGATGATTTCAAGGGACTAAATGTTGTTACATTTCAAATTACTCTTGACGGTCCCAAACACATTCATGATCAACGGAGATTCAGTCGCCAGGGTGAAGGAACCTATGACAAAACGATAGCAGCCATCGAACTGTGTGTGGAGCGTGGTATGCCTGTCATGCTCAAAACCGTTATTGATGAACAAAACATCGATCACCTGCCGGAGCTGGCTGAATTTTTGGACGATAAAGGATGGCTGGATCTTGAAGATGAAAAATTTATGATTCAACTGGCTGAAGACATCTCAGGTTTCATTTTGCATTGTATGGATTTAACGGAAAACCAGGGCTACTCGGGTAAAGTCAGCGGGTCCGATAAAAATGTAAAAATTCTGAAACGCGTATCTGAAATGGCCAAATCTAACACCTCATTAATGAAGATGCTGCGTCCGGAGTCCCTTGGTATAAGTCAGCTGTTTTATCGCGGAGAATTACCGCCACCCAAATTATCTACTTGCTCGGCATCGCACATTTCCTGGACATTCGCCCCTGACGGAACTATTTTCGCCTGCCCCGGTGGAGTCGCAGAACACCTGGTACTTGGTCGGTACTATCCTGAGTTTGAAATCAATGAGGAACGCCTGGACTTATGGCACAGTCGTGCCGTTGACAACAATCCCGAATGTGAAAACTGCGCCTATAAGTATATCTGCGGGGGAAGTTGTGCTTCCCTGGCTCATGGCTTTGACATTATATATTGCCGGCCCATACATGACATTGTTCAAGTCGGCCTGGACGTTTATTTGCCCAGGATAATCAACAGAATAAGAGAAAACGGAATGCTATGAGATCCAACTATTCTCTCTTCATTATACTAAACAGTTTCATCCTGGTTGCCGCTGTTATTATCTTTTCAGAGAAACAATGGCAGGCCGTCGGGATTTATACATCCATTTTGTTTTTTTACTTTTTGTTCTTCCTGCCGGGTTTCAAGTTTATCGCAGGCAACATTGATATGCTGGTATCCTGGAAACGCAAATATTACGCATTGGTACCCATTGGGTTGTTTTTACTCACAATGATACCGAGTTTTTTGGTCATTCCGAAAACTCCCGTCGAATTGTCGTTGTTTTTTGGTATTTACGCAGAATCAACGGTGTTTTATTTCGGGCTTTTCCTCGTCTGTGTGCAATATGGAAAAGGTCTGCTGGAAAACATGAACCGCCAACTAAGAGATAACCAGGGAGAACACTCAAGCAAAAAAACCAAAAAACTGCTGCTGGTTAACCCCCAAAATCCGGACAAGATGGGTTTGTCAAAAAGCGTTGCTTTTTTACACCCCCCGATGGCACTTGGGGTTATTGCCGCCATGACGCCGGACCATTTTGAGATTCAAATCATTGACGAAAATATTGACCATTTCGATTTTGAGGAGGCAGATCTGGTCGGCATCACTTCCCTGACGACGTCGATCAGCAGAGCATATCAAATAGCTCGGGAATATCAAAAACGAAACATACCGGTTGTCATGGGGGGAATTCATGTGTCTGCAAATCAGGACGAAGCATTGCAGTATGCTGAAGCCATAGTCATTGGAGAAGCAGAAAGTGTGTGGAAACAAGTCATTGAAGATTTCATGACAAACAGCCTGAAACCAAAATATTACGGTGAACATCTAGATCCGTCCCTGTTGGTAGAACCTCGTAGAGATCTTTTCAGCAACAAATATCTCTTTGCCACTGTCCAAACCTCCAGGGGTTGTCCTTTGAATTGCGTTTATTGTTCCGTGACGGCATTTAACGGTAACAAATTCAGACAACGTGATCCCGAAGAGATCCTGGACGAGTTGGAGCGAATTCCCCAACAGAAAATTTTTTTTGTTGATGACAACATCATCGGTTATGGAAAAAAGGCCGAAAAGAGGGCTATTCAGCTTTTCAAAGGAATGGTTGAACGCAAACTCAATAAAAAATGGGCTACCCAGACATCTATCAATTTCGCAGACAATCCGGAGTTACTCTATTGGGCCAAGAAAAGCGGATGCCAGGTTGTCTTTATCGGATTTGAGTCCCCGACGCCGGAAGATTTGAGGGAGATGAACAAACCCATCAACATCAAACGGGATTACCGGACGGTGTTGAATACCATTAATAAACATGGAATAGGCGTATGCGGAGCTTTTATCTACGGAACGGATCACGACACACCGGAATACTTAAAGAAAAAATCTGAATTCATTTGGAAGATTAAGTTCAACGTAAACGTACTAATGGTCATGACACCGTTTCCGGGTACCCGGCTCTATCAAAAAATGTTGGATGATGATCGGTTGCTGTTCACCAATTTCCCGGAGGACTGGAAAAAATACGATACATTCGAACTGGTGACCAAAATCATCGGAAACACTGAAGACAAATTCTGGGAAGAATATTTTAACATTACCCAGCGCCTGTATTCCCGGGTTAATTTCGTGAAGATGTTTATCTATACCCTGCTTCGTACCAGAAACTTTGAAGGCACACTCTGGTGTTTTATGATGAACCAGGGCTATGCAAAGCTTGCTTTGCAACGCAGGGAATGGCACGAAATCGATAAAAGGAATTAGCTTTTACCTTGCCTGTTATCGAATAAGCATTGTCAGATTGACCGAAAAAACCTGTACCTGGCGAATTTTTGAAGTTTCCTGTTTTTAAATATCCTGATTAATAATCTCTTAATTAAAAAAAATGAATCTAGAAAGTGTCATACGGTTAGATTATGTGGAAATGCAATGGATGCATCCGGGAGGCCGGGATCTGACTGATAGAATAGCAATCAAAACCGAACTCTCAAAATCAACAAAAATACTCGACATCGGACACGGCAGGGGAACCACTGCCTTTTATTGGCACAATAAATACGACTGCGACATAACCGCTATCGATATCGACCCCATTATGCAGCAGGTGGCTAACAGCGAGATGAAAAAAAGAGATATAGCATCCAAGCGCCTTAAATTTCAATTTGGCGATGCACTGGACCTGGATTTCGAAGAAAATACCTTTGATATGGTTTTGAATGAAGGTGTTTTTGTCATCCCGGATGACCCTCTTAAAATTGCCAAGGAAATGCATAGGGTCGCAAAACCAGGCGGTTATATGGTGTTCCATGACGTTTTCATCGACGAGAGCAAACAGGATGATGTTTCCTTTAAACAAAAAGTCAATGAAGTGTATTCCATCCAAACTCTTACTAAATTCGACTTCATAAATATCGCGGAATCCGCCGGCTTCACCGAGATTTATACCGAAGACTGGTCCGGAATTCAGGAATATAACAAAGTTACTGATCAAGGTGGAGGGAAGTATATGTTTTCACACACCCAAAAAACAAAGTTGGTGTTTAGACTGATCAGGAATTTTGGTATTCGAACCACGCTCGATCTTCTTCGACAGGAAAGATTTGCTACCAATGCAATCAAGAAAAGAGATATGGGCCACTTACTGTTGATCGGTAAAAAGAAAAGTGAATGATTTCTTAAACCTTTGGCAAACTTCGAAATAGATCCATGAAAACACCTGAAAACGGTATCTACCAGCCATTACTTGAAGCAGGTACATCCGTTCCCGAGTCTTCTTTTTTCCTGGAAGGTAACCGGTCTGTCAGCTATGAGGATGCGCTGGTAACAACCAATAAAGTAGCGGCGTATCTGAAACATAAAGGAGTTCAAGCCGGAGATCGGGTATTGATAAACTTAGGGAATACTCCGGAATTTCTCTATACGGTATTAGCGGTCGCCCAACTGGGAGCAGTATCCGTTTTAACCAACCCGGTTGCAGGCAGGTTTGAGCTGCAACACTATGTCAATGATTCTGATCCCAAATTGGTTGTAACGTTTTCCGGCCGATTAGATCATTTTAAAACAGGTAACAACTCCTTCGTTTCCAAAGAAAACCTTCTGCTCACAGATAAAGCAGAGGGATTTGACTGTATTTGGGAATGCATAAAGGAAGTTGAACCGCAGTCTGACTGGAACCGCCTGGAGGCTGGTGAAGCTGCGGTAATAATGTACACGGCTGCAGAAGACGGGATACCATCAGGGGCAGTCCTTTGCCACGACGCGCTTTATGAAGTTTCCACGATCTTCGCAGAAACCGTATTGGAACATGATGTTTTTATTGCTGCCCTGCCTCTTTTTCATTCTTTCGGATTTGTCTCCACATTTCTGATCCCTTTGCGCAGCAAGGTTCCGTTCTATCTTCTCGCCAATTTCACACCACAATCGTTGGTCCATTGTCTGCAAACTCATAAAATCACGGTATTTACAGGCACGCCGATAATGTATTTGGCAATTGAAAAAAGACTGCAGCTGGAAATCGGCAGACTTTCAACCCGCCTTTGGATCTGCGGTGGGGAAGCACTTCCCATCGATTTCCAGAAACGCTTCAAACAACAACTCGGTATTGACATTCGCACGGGTTACGGGCTTACCGAAACGTCCTCTATCGTCACTTTCAATTCCCCGGAGCATAAAAACAAAATGGGAGCTGCCGGAAAACGGATGCCATGGAATGAGATAAAGATCGTCCGAGCGGGAAAAGAAATCGAGTGCGGGCAAATAGGTGAAATTCTGATCAAAGGCAGCAATGTGATCAGCCGTTATTTTAACCGAGAACAGAAAACCAATTCAAGCATTTCCAATGGTTGGTTGCGTTCCGGTGATCTGGGCTACCTGGATTCCGACGGGAATTTGTATATCAGCGGCAGAAAGAAAAAGATGATCATTAAGAGCGGGTTAAATATTTATCCCAAAGAAGTAGAAAAACTAATCAAAAAGCATCCACAGGTTATTGATGTCAAAATATTCACCTATGAGATTGAAAGTATTGATAATGCCAAAGCTGAAACATCGGAAGCCGTGGTAACAATATCTGAAAAATCTGAATTGAATGAAAAAGCACTCAAAAAATGGTGCCGTGAGAATATCTCAAGCTATAAAGTTCCGGACAAACTTGTCTGCAAATACATTTAACCCCAATCAAAATCCCATAGACGACTTAAACATCCGCTAACAAGGGCTTTTCGAAAGACCAGTTGAAGACGAAAAACCCGGGATAAGTGAGGAAAACCAATGAACGATGTGACCTTCGGATACATCTGCAACAACGTGCCCATAGAGTTGCTGGAAAGCTTTAATATCAAACCGATTCGATTATTCGGCAAAAAAGGACCGGTCACTGCTGCCGAAAACTTTCTGAGCGTCTATGGTTGCTCCTTTATTCGGGCTGTTCTTGAAGAATACATCAACAATAACGAGCTGGACGGCATTGTTACCGCTACTTCATGCGATGCCATGGGAGTGCTGGGAGATCTCCTGAAACAACTTCGACCCGGTATGTTTTATTATAACTTTGCCTGCCCTATAAATACAGATACTTCTGAAGCCGTCAGCTTTTTTCATGAAGAAGTAAAACGATTTTCCGACAAGCTATCCGATTTCACCGGTATAAAGTTTTCTGATCAACAATTCAGAACTGCTGTTCATAATTATCATGCTGTTCATCAGGCTGTGAACGACCTGCAAATTGCTTCTTCGAGCTCCGGCCCAGAAAACATGATTCCCTATTACGATTTAATCAATACCGGAAACCAGGTGAGAATCAACGATTTTGCCATCATGGTCGATAGCTTCAAGAATCAACAAGCTTCTAACAAAAAAGACACCCCTGCAGACAAGGGGAAAAAAAGAATCTTTTTGATGGGCAATTCAATTTACGATCAAGAAGTCTTCTCGTTGATACAGGATGCTAATCTTTCCATTGTTGGGGATTTATTGTGTTTCTCCGGTCGCAATTTCAAAAGAGCAAGCAGCTTGAAGTCAGAAATCAATTTTTCCAATTGCCGTCAAGAAGAATTGTTTGACTATCTGGCAAAAAAATATGTCAGGCAATTCCCCTGTACGGCAAGATATGGAGTTACCCAGGTAAGTGACTGGGATAGTTTAATGGTGGACGAGATAAAAAACAGCAAGGCGGATGGTGTTATTTTTTTAGTGGTTAAATACTGCGATCCCCACAGTTTTCAGCATTATCGACTGAAAGAGCCCCTGGAAGAAGCAGGCATACCGACTATATCCATTGATGTCGATTTTCAAGGCAAATTTGCCCATCAAATTCTAACCAGAATCGAAGCTTTTTCTGAAATCCTAGCTGAGAGATAGACCATGCCCAAAGTAAAATACTGGAATCGTTTAAAATCCGGCTTTCAACTGAACACCATCATCAAAAAGTATTATGAAGAGGTCAATTCAGCACAAAAAAAAGGGAAATTAACCGCAGCTGTTAGCCTGGGGTTCCCTTCGGAAATACTTTACGGCTTCGATATTATCCCTTTTTACCCACAAAACCACGCCTCCGTCTATGCAGCCCTTAATCGTTCCCGTGAAGCGATTTTCGCTGCTGAAAAGTTGGGGGTTCCGGAAGAACTCTGTTCAGAACTCAAGATCGCTTTAAATACCTTCCTCTATCAAAAACACCTGTGTGTTAAGCTACCGCAACCCGACATGGTGCTTTGTTCCACAAATATCTGCAAATCAACCATCAAGTTTGCGGAAAAACTGGGTTCTGCAAACAAAATACCGGTTTTTATTCTCGATATTCCCCCGCTACCTGCCGATGACACCGGGGAAGGTTTACCGGAACATCATCAAACTTACATTACCGCCCAATTTTTCAAGCTGCTTGATTTCTTAAAGGACAACTTCAAGCTCGACATTGAAGAAGAAAAAATCATGGGAGCTACCAGGCTAAGCGCCGAGGCAAGCTTACTCTGGAATGAAATAGTGAATTTTTCAGGTCTGATTCCGGCCCCGGTCGACGCCCTGGATCTATATACTCATATGTTTCCCTATAACGTACTGAGAGGGAGAGAAGAAGTCGTTACCCACTACAAACTGCTAAAATCTGAAATCGTTCACAGGATGGAAGAGGGCATCTCGGGAATAAAAAATGAACGTATCAGATTGTTATGGGACTACATGCCGATTTTTAGTCGTAACAATTTCTTTTTTAAGCTTCTCTCCAAAAATGGAGCTTCAGTAGTTGCCACAACATTCTTCTTCCCCGGTGCAGGAAACGAATGTAGAGATGGGAAATGCGATATAACCATGGACGCGGAATCCCTTGAGGAGGTGTTTGGTAAATGGGCTAATGCCTATTCAAGGCTTTATTCGGCTGTCGGAGTCGAAACAAAAGCACGGATTATCAGTGACCTGGTCAAAAAATTGAGCATAGACGGCATTATTATGCACAGGGATCGATCCTGCAAACCTCAATCTTTGCCTCAAAACCAATTGGAACGGCTGGTCATGGAAAAACACAACATTCCCTGCCTATCCATAGAGGCCGATTCAGCTGATCCCAGGATGTTTTCGGAAGCTCAAATCACCACCCGCGTGGAAGCTTTTCTGGAAAGCCTGATATAGGGAAGTTGCAGGATATCGATTCAAGAAGCATTGCAGAACGAGAACAACCCTTTGCTGATTAGTTAGTATCTGAACGGAAAACCGCTAAACCATTATCCAGCCTTGTGCTAGATACCGGAATTCAGTTTGAAGATTAAGGTGCTGCCAGCCGTCGGCGTTCAGTAATCAGCATCAAGCATTCAAAATTCGGACAAAAAATGGCTGAGTGCTGAAAGCACTGAACTTCGAAGCATCAAGCTGTCCTTAAAGCTTTTATTGGTATGCATTTAACTAGTTTTGGTTCAGACACTGGTTAAAGCTGTTTAAGACTCAATCGAGAAAAACAATGCAAAAGTATTACCTGGGAATTGATTTAGGTTCGGTGACATCAAAAGCTGTGATTGTTAACGATGATCAGGAGGTCGTCGCCTCATCCATCATGCCGACGGAGTCCAACTACAAAACCGTTGCGGAAAAGTGCCTGGAGGAGGTATGCCGCCAGGCCGGAATAAAACAGGAACAACTGAGTTTTTCGATCGGCACGGGATACGGCCGCAAGAAAATTCCGTTTGTTGACAGGGATATCACTGAAATCAGTTGCCACGCCAAAGGAATTGCCCAAACGTTTCCGGGAACCGAAACAATCATAGATATCGGCGGACAAGATACAAAAGTAATAAAACTGACCAGTGAGGCTAAGGTAGCCAATTTTATGATGAATGATAAATGTGCCGCCGGAACGGGGAGATTTCTGGAAGTGATGGCTTACTCCCTGAAGCAAACCCTGCCCGAAATCAACATACTGGCCAAGGAATCCGCCTGTGAAATCGAAATATCTTCAATTTGTACCGTTTTTGCGGAATCCGAAGTGATATCACTAAAAGCGGATGGTAACGATATTGCCGACATAGCCAAAGCCATCTTCAAGTCTATTTCCTCCAAAATTATTGCCATGACAGAAAAAATATCACCGGGCGTTGATAAACTTGTTTTCACCGGTGGTGTAGCCAAAAATAAGTTCCTGGTTCAGTACCTTCAAGATCATTGGAACATTGACATTAAAATCCCCGGGGAACCCCAACTGACCGGTGCCTTAGGAGCAGCTTTGCATGCGCGGGGCAGTTAATACTCTGAAAATATTAAAAATCTACTAATCAATGAGACTCCCAATCGAGGAAAAGCAGAAATCAGAATCGTCCAGTTTTGTCGACATCCTCCGAGATCGAGCAGAAAAAATCCCGGATCAACTCGCATTTGTTTACCTGAATTTTAATGGCGATGCAGAACCTGGGGAAAGCAGGATCACTTATCGGGAATTGGATGAAAAAGCACAAGCCATCGCTGCAACCTTTCAGACTCATCATGCGTTTGGTGAACGAGCCATGTTGCTCTATCCACCGGGATTGGAGTATATCGCTGCCTACATGGGATGCCTGTATGCCGGTGTAATTGCAGTACCGGCTTATCCGCCGACAGCCTCCATTCATATGCAAAGACTGGATTTAATTGCTGAAGATTCTCAATCAACGTTTGCTTTGTCGATCAGTCCCATTGTCAGTCTTTTGCTGCCAAAAATAAAACCTGACTCCGTTTTGCACACTCTGAATTGGATATCCACCGACGAATTGGACAATCAGCAGGAATTTTGCCTCAAACCTGATTCAATCAACCGTGATACAACAGCGTTTCTTCAATACACTTCCGGGTCGACCTCCGTGCCAAAAGGGGTGATTGTTTCCCACGGTAACCTGCTGGAAAACCTGTTTCTGATTGACAAGTATTATGCTCACCACAAAAACAGCCAGGGAGTTATCTGGTTGCCTCCGTACCACGATATGGGATTGATTGGAGGCATTTTACAACCCATCTATGCGGGATTCCCATGCACATTGATGTCACCGGTAGACTTCATTCAAAAGCCATATCGCTGGCTTCGTGCAGTTTCCGATTATGGCGGCACGACCAGTGGAGGGATCAATTTCGCGTTTGATCTTTGCCTCAGAAAAATCTCGGATGAACAAGTAAAGTCCCTGAACCTGGAAACATGGGATTTAGCGTTTATCGGCGCTGATTTTATTAATCCCGACACATTGACACAATTTGCAGAAAAGTTTTCGCCCCGGGGATTTAACTATGAAGCCTTTTATCCCTGCTATGGTCTGGCTGAAAGTACCCTGTTTGTATCGGGTGGAAACAAATTCCATGATCCGATTTTTGGTTGTTTTGACCAAACCAGGTTAAAACAACGCAAAATTCAACCCTTGAACAATGAAGATCCCAAAAGCCAAAAACTGGTTAGCTGTGGTCAACCCCTTCAGGATGTCCGGATTCGGATCGTTGATCCGGAATCCAAGACGATTTGTCCTCCGGACCAAGCCGGAGAAATCTGGGTTTCCAGTGATAGTGTGGCAAAAGGTTACTGGAACTGGATTAAGGAAAAATCCGCTGAAGTATTTCAAGCCTTTACCAGCTGTGGTCAAGGCCCTTTCCTCAGAACCGGTGACCTTGGTTTTTTCCACCAAAAAGAGCTGTTTATCACCGGTCGTATCAAAAACCTAATTATTATAAATGGCAAAAACTACTATTCGCAGGATATTGAAAGATCCGCTGAGCAAAGCCACGAGGCCCTGCGAGCAGGATTTGGAGCTGCTTTTTCCGTGACTGACCAAGGGGAAAAGCAACTTATCGTTGTTATGGAAGTCAATCGTCAACATCTCAGAAAATTAAAAGGTATTGAAGTGGCAAATGAAATGTTCAGGTCTGTTTTAAAAGAGCATTTTATTAAACTTACTGAAGTCGTCCTGATAAAAACAGGCAGTATTCCCAAGACATCAAGTGGAAAAATCCAAAATTTTAGGTGCAGGGAGCAGTATCTCAACAGTGAATTGAATGTAGTTTATTCACACAGCTTCGATCATTCCCCTGAACCCTCAACGAACAGTTCCATTGAGATCGAAAACGATCAAACAGGTCGGGAGCTTCCAAAAGTATTCAAGGAGAAATCAAATCAAAACCTCAATGTGTTTGAGAATGTCTCCAAAAAAGAGCAGCAGTTAATAACGGAGCTTTTAGGTCAACTGCAACAGGATTGCCTCTTGGCGGTGGCAGAACTATTAAGACTGCAGGTCAGCGAAATCGATCTTGAAAGTGAATTAGTTGAAATAGGTTTGGGTTCGGTTGATGTGGTAGAATTAGCCAACCGGATCAGTTCCGCCTTTCACATTGATGTTGTCCCCAACCTTATCTACCAGTTTCCTTCAATTCGGTTATTTTCCGAATACTTAATAGGACAACATTATTGTGAGATCCGCCAATACTACCTGGGAAAATCCTGGGCAGATACCGAGGTGACTTTGAAAAAGGTTCCCGAACCCAACTACCTGGAACTGGTTGATTCCCGAAACGGTTCCGGCAGATCCGATAATACGGAATCTTTTACAATCATTGGCCTAGACAAACGTTTTCCCACTGATCATCATCTGGACAATTACATCTCCAAACAGAAACGAAAAAAGCGGCTGCATAAATCAAAAGACAGCCTGCTCAGGCACTATCTGAATTCTCTCCTTGAAGAAAAAGACAACCAGGTTCGATTGCTGGTGAACAATGCAGCCAACCGGAAGACTGAAATCGTTGTGGCCGGCCGGGGTACTCCTGTTGTTTTGATCCCCGGATTCTGTATGACCTCCCCGGTTTGGTTTTACCAGATGCAAGCCTGGTCCGCCACCCACCAGGTTATTGTTGTCCATTTGCCGGAACACGGATTTAGCCAGAAACTAGCCCGATTCAGCCTGGAGGGGATGGCAGATAACATTATTGAAGTGCTGAATAATCTCGGACTTGATTCAGGCTTCCACATTGTCGGCAATTCTTTGGGTGGGTTGGTAGGGCAGACAATGGCGGCCAGACATCCCGAAAATGTCAGGAGTTTAACTCTCACCGGCTGTGGTTATGAAATAAGAAGCAAGAATTATGACACCGAGTCGATTGAAGAATCGCTTTCCAATTTTACCAAATCCTGTTGGCAGGATATCGAAAACGTCATGCAATGCACTGATTCGAAAAAGATTCTGGACAATCGAGACAGCTATCTGAAACTGCTTTCCACGGCCCAAGTCATTGATCACGAAGCAGCCAGGCGTTACATGAAGCAATTTCAATATTTTTCAACATTGGATCTTTTATCGACTATTCGTTGCCCAACGCTCATTGTGACCGGAAAACAGGATGAATTCAAAAAGTACCAATACAATCTCAAGGAAGTGCAGACCCTGTATACCAGAATTCCCAACTGCCAATACACCGAACTGCTCCAGGCCGGACATTTTCCTTTTTTCACGCACTATGAGGAGTTCAATAGAAAAGTAATGACTTTCATAACGAAGCGGGAAATCAAAAAACATCAATCGAAAGAATTGATCCGTTGTCAAACCTAATACTAATTAATCACCTTCGGGCTAAGGGAGAAAGCATGGGAAAAATCAACTTTGAAACCATTCCGGACAGATTGCGTCCCAATACCTTTAAAGTATTGGTCATATTTACCATCTTCACAGTGATCATGGTTTCCGGAATCACCCGGTTGAAGGTAGATATGTCTGCAATGTCATTTTTCACCGAGGATAATCCGACCGTTGAGCTGTATACGGAATTCAGAAGAGCTTTTGGCGGGGATAACGGGGTTTATCTCGTTTATGAAGCCAAAGACGGAGATATATTTTCAAACAACTCGTTAAACGCCGTAAAAGGCATTCAAGATGACTTGACCGAATATGAAGACGGTAGTGCAGGTGAAAACGCTTCGATTTTGGATCACATTGTGGAAGTCACAACCATTGTCAATGTTGAATATCTGCAGGGAAAAAATGATACACTGGTTTCCGATCCTTTTATTGAGGATCGCTTGCCTTTGACTGGGCAAGAGCGGGAAGAAGTCAGAAATCAGGCCCTGAATCACCCGGACTACCCGCTATTGTATTTATCTAAAGATTCCAGATACGGGGGAATTTACCTTCGGACCGATTTTGAGGCAATTCCTGAAGAGGGAGATTTTGATGAATCAACAATTTCGGAAACCGTAACCCGGGAGTTTCAGAAGATAAAATTTAAGTCTCACAGCATGCTGGAATATGCTAACTTTACCAGGTCTCTTGAAGAAGTGATCTCCCAACCAAAATATCTGGAGCATCTTACATTTTATAAAGTGGGTAATCCTATTCTGATGGCATTTTTTCACGATGTTATCGAAGTTGAACTAGGCAAGTTGTTTGGAATCGCACTCGCATTAATGTTAGTGGTCTTGTTTGTCTTGTTTCGTTCACTGAGTGCAGTTCTCTGGCCGCTGCTGGTTGTTGCCCTCACCATAGGTATTACCCTCGGATTTATCGGCTGGATAGGACTGACCATGAGCACGATGATTGTCATCCTGATGATGCTGTGCCTGGTGGTAGGTATATCCGATTCTGTCCATATACTATCGGGATACCTGTTTTTTAGAAGACAGGGGTATGATTACAACACAGCCATGCAAAAGGTATATAAAAAATCTGGCCTGGCTTGCATGCTTACCAGTATCACCACTTCCATTGCTATGTTCTCACTGACGATTGTTCCCATACCTCCGATTCAATATTTTGGTATCGGCGCAGGAGTGGGTGTTATTGTCGCATTTTTTATCACCATAGCAATATTACCTTTAATGATGGATCTTTGGCAGCCGTATACAAAGAGACATGCACGGAAATCCGCTTCAATGGGAGATAAAAAAGTCCGGATTCAGAGATTTCTTGATATATTTATCCCTTTTTCACAACGGAAGCCCAAAAGCACTTCTCTGGCCTTTCTACTCATCACAATCGTTTCAGCCTGGGGAATGACCAAAATTAAGGTCGATACCAATATGGTTGACATAGTAAAAGACGATCTCGCCCTACCCGTTGCTCACCGTTTGATTGACAAGGTTATGGCCGGAACGCAAAGCATGGAGATTTTTTTGCGCTTTAATAATCCCGATGCGCTGAAAGATCCTAATGTACTGAATGCCATGGATCAAATGCAAAGAATGCTGGAAAATGAATACAAGGATTACGTCGTAAAAACGGTTTCCCTGGTGGGTAGTGTCAAAGACGCTTTCCAGTCGCTCAACGAGGATGACAAGAATATGTATGTGATCCCCCAAGACAGAACCACTTTAGCACAGACACTATTCTTATTCGATTCGGCCAATCCTGATGACCGAAGACAACTGGTAACGGATGACTACAGTCAAGCTCGGATTAGCGTTCGTTTGTATAATTACGGCTCCAGCGAATACCTGGATTTCTTTCAGGCGGTTAAGCGGGATATGGAGCTTATTTTTTCGCCGTTAAAGTCCTCTTATTCCGATTTAGACTACGAAATTACCGGTGGTCTGGCTCTAATGATGGAATTGTTCGAATACATGAGCTGGTCACAAGTCAAGAGCTTTGGTTTAGTGCTGATTGTTGTTTCAATTATTCTGCTGCTGGTCTTTGGTTCTGTCAGAACCGGCCTCGTTGCAATTCTGCCAAATATCTTTTCTGTTTTGGTCACCTTTGGAATTATGGGATTTTTTGGAATTCCTTTGGATGCCGATACCTTGATTATCGCTCCGCTTGTGATCGGAGTTTCGGTAGATGATACCATTCATTTTCTTGTGCATTACCGTATAGAGTTTGAGCAGAGTAACAACAAATCTGAAGCCATAGTCAGGAGTATCAGAGAAACCGGTCAGGCAATCTGCTTTACTTCCCTGATTATCGTGCTTGGCTTCCTCATTCTGGTTATCTCCATCCACCAGGGGATGGCCCATTTCGGAATATTAATCGCTGTTGCCTTCAGTGCCGCTGTCTTGGCGGATTTACTCTGGTTGCCGTCTCTTGTTTCTTTGGCAAATATTGGGTTTGCCCGAAAAAAGGAAGTATCTCATGTCGCAAGCTAATGTTGAAAATCCTGAAAACTGGATTGACAGGTTTTTAGATACACCCGTAGGAAAAATCCCCGTAATAAAGGATGAACTGACCATTCGGGATAAAATTGGAGGAACAAGGGCACGTTTTGGTGTCAGTCGGATGAGTTATATGGTTGCACCGGGACTTTACGCCGTGGGTAATCCTACCAGTCAGTCCAACGTTTACCTGACGGCTAACTATAAACTGACCTTCGATAAAGTAAGAAAGGAACTCACGGGCATGAACTGCTGGCTGCTGGTGTTGGATACCAAAGGGATCAATGTCTGGTGTGCAGCTGCCAAAGGCACCTTTAGTACGCAGGAAGTTGTAAACCGGATTGAAATCAGCCGTTTGAAAGAAGTGGTTGAGCATCGAACAATCATTCTTCCAATGCTTTCAGCCCCTGGAGTAGCAGCGTTTGAGGTCAAGCGTCAGAGTGGATTCAAAGTGAAATTCGGCCCTGTGAGAGCGTGTGATATCAGAGAATATAATCATTTGGGATACAAAGCCACTCCTGAAATGAGAAGAGTTGAATTCAAGCTGTGGGATAGAACCGTATTGATCCCCATGCAACTGGTTTTATACTTTCCAATGGCTTTGATCCTGGCAATAATAATGATTCTTCTCAGCGGACTTAATACAAACGGTTATTCTTCAGGAGAACTGGTTCAATCAGGAGCAAGAACCGGATGTTTTATTTTGGCTGCCTATTTTTCCGGGAATTTCATTACCTCCATGCTGCTTCCTTGGATTCCCGGCAGAAGTTTTTCGTTGAAAGGTCTTCAGATTGGCATTCTACTCACTTTGCTGGGTATCTATTATTTTCAGGGCAGCTTAAATTCCTTGGAATCAATAAGTTGGTTGATTTTGGTTCCGACGTTGTCATCTTTTTTTGCAATGAATTACACGGGATCAACCACGTTTGCATCCCTTTCAGGGGTTAAAAAAGAGGTAGCCACCGCCGGCATGCTTCAACTCGTTGGATTCATCCTGGGATTTGTACTCTGGATATTCTCTAACTTTCTGTGATTCAACGGCATGGTGGTTCAGCTACGCTGTTTTTTCCGATTATTGACAACACTCGACAATTGCCACCCAACACTGGGTATTTCACAATGGTTTTTATGGCTGAGTTCAAGTATTTAAAACAGGTTTCCACGTTGAAAGTGGATCGCGAGAAGTGTACGGGATGCCGTGTTTGCATGGATGTGTGTCCGCACGCGGTGTTTGAACTGCAAGCTAAAAAACCGGAAGTTGCGGATCTGGACGCTTGTATGGAATGCGGGGCATGTATTATGAATTGCGAAGCTCAGGCTATTATTGTCGAAAGAGGAACCGGCTGCGCCACAGCGTATTTGATCAACAGGTTAGGAGATATGAACAAACGAAAAGCTACAACTTGATGGTTTCGTAATCGATGATGCCAAACTTCTTTTCGAGCTTTCCCGCAAGAAATGACATCCCGTAACACACGATAAAATAACCGACGGCGACAACCAGGTAAGATTCCAACATCTTATCAGGTTGACGTTGACTGATAATCACACCGGCCTGCATTAATTCAACCATCCCAATCACATAGGTTATTGACGTATCCTTGAACAGGGATATAAAAAAACTTAAAAACGCAGGTATCATCATTTTGAAAGCCTGGGGCAAGACTATCAGTCGAATAGCCTGACTTTGCGTCATACCGCTGGAGAGTGCCACTTCAACCTGTCCCCTGGAAACTGCCAAAATTCCCGCCCTGACAATCTCTGCCTGGTAAGCGGCTGCATAGACGGACAGCGAGATGACACAACTCCAAAATACGGAAATCGGCCTACCTAAAACGTTTGGAAAGAAGAAATAAAACCAGAAAATAATCATAATCAACGGTGTTGCTCTCACTATTTCAACGTAACAAACACTGGGATAATGCAACACCCGCTTGTTGGATATCCGACAGATGCCCAGAATGACTCCGAACAAAAAGCTTATGCTCAAGGCTGTAAAAGCAAGCAACATATTGAGCGCTAAACCTCCCAAATCACCTACAGGATAAAGTCCAACCAGATAGAATTTCAAATATGCGAGTTGATCGAACATAATAGTAAAATATCGTCGTTAGTGTCTGAACGAAAAATCGCGATAACCTTATCCAGCCTTGCGCCGGATTCATGAATTCAGCTTGAAGAATAGCGTGCTGTTAGCTGTCAGCTTTCAATTTAAGGCATTACAAAGATCAGCAAAAACTGGCTGAGAGCTGATTGCTGAATGCTGAATGCACTGAATTTCGAAGCACCAAACTACATTTAAAGGGTTCATCGGTATGGGTTAAACAGGTTTTCATTCGGACCATAGTTAGCTGCCAACCATCTTGATGCTTTCCCGGTCAATACTAAGATATTTCTCCAACCTGGAAACCAGGAAAATCAGACACATGGAAATAGATATATAAAACACTGTCGCAATGGTTGTTGCTTCCACTCCCCGAAATGTCAAAGATTCAATTTGCTGAGTCGACCATGTCAGTTCCGGGACGGCTATCACCATTGCCAATGAGGTGTTTTTCAGATTATGCATCATTCTGGAGCCTAAAGGCGGGAGAACAACACGAAAGGTTTGGGGCAGTATGACATGCACCCATTGCTGGTAAGTGTTTAATCCTGTTGACACGGCAATCTCTTTTTGCCCTTTGGGAATGGATACAATACCGCTGACAATAATATCGGAAACGTACGGTGAATTATCAAATGTCAACCCCAGAACAGCAGCTACAAAAGCGTAGTGAGCATAGTTGTTCAGCGCCTCTCCCCAATTAAACGGCAGTAGTTCCGGAAAAACAAAATAAAAAAACAATAACCAGAACAAACCGGGTATATTGCGAAAGATCTCCACATATATCCGACCAATTATCCTGAAGATTTTATATTTCGACATCCTCAGAACGGCGACGAAGGTACCCAGCGTTAATGATGTGACGGACGTTATCAAGGCCAGGGCCAGGGTAAAAACCATTCCGGTCAGCAGCCACTCGTCATAAGGTGATCGGAAGGGTATACTCCAATCTATTTCATATTTTAAATTAAACATCTGAACAAACACTCCTGCTCGATTTCAAAAAAACTCAGAATCCATCAGTTGCCAGGTTTCATATACCGCTGCTATTCCGCAAAAATGGTAATCTTCACCGACTCCCTGGAAAGCGGATAGTTGGATTCTTCCCCGAAAAATTTATCAAAAAGCTGCATGTAAGTACCATCAATCCAAATATCCCTTATCACATGATTGATTTCATCACGCAGTTCCGTGTCGTTTTTCATCATGCCGACAGAAAAAAAAGTATTGCTAAACGGTTCACCAAGAAACTCATAACCTTCCTTACCGGTCATAGCACCGCGGACCAATATTGTGTCATTAACATAAGCGTCTATGTTTCCATTTTCCATGGCTTTAAGACATTCTTCATCCGATTCGTAGTAAACAAAACGGGGTGCCTTTCCGTTGATTTCATTGAAGCGGTTTATGACGTCTGTATCAGCGTTACTCCCATGAACGACACCTACTGCTTTACCAGCCAGCTCCCCTATTGTTTTAAATCGACCTTGTTTCACGAGAAAGACTTTTTTATCACACAAATAGGGTTGGGAAAAATCGATTGCTTGTTCCCGCGTAATCGTATGGTTGAGATTGGAAATGGAAATATCCACCGAATTTTGCAAAAGAGCCGAAATTCGTTCATTACCGGCTGATTTAATTAATACCGGAGATACGCCAATTCTTTTGGCAATCTCCCTTGCAAATTCCACATCAAAGCCCGACCAGGTTCCATCGCCATTGAGATGATTCAATGGTTTGGATTTATACCCCATGCCAATTCTCATCCTTTTAAATCGCTTAATTTTCAACAATGTTGAGGCTTCTGGAAGGATTTCACTGATAAATTCCCGCGTCCTTTCATGTTTAGGTCGGACAAAGATATCTGCCGGGGAACCAGATTCCAGGATCTCTCCCTTGTCGAGAAAAAAAATCCGGTCCGCAACCCGCCTGGCAAACCCCATTTCATGGGTTACCACCATCATCGTCATTCCTTCCTGGGCCAGGGACATCATGACGTCCAAAACATCATTGATTAATTCCGGATCAAGCGCAGATGTTGCTTCATCAAAGAGCATTATTTTAGGCTCCATGGCAAGACTTCGGGCAATGGCAACACGCTGTTGCTCACCTCCGGAAAGATGACAGGGAAAGGCTTCACCCCGGCCACCCAGTCCTACCTTTTCAAGGAGGCCCAATGCCTTGGATTTTGCTTCTTTTTGCTTTAGTTTCCTCACTTTGACAGGTGCCAGCATAATGTTTTGCAGGGCGTTCTTATGAGGATAAAGGTTAAACTGCTGAAAAATCATTCCTATTTCTGTCCGAAATCTTGGAAGATTGAGTTTTGGATTTGATAACGATTGGCCGTTAACGATAATCTCTCCTTCTTGAATGGATTCCAGCTTGTTGACGGTTCGTAGCAAGGTGCTTTTCCCAGAACCACTGGGACCGCATACAACAACAACCTCCCCTGATTTAACCTTCAGGTCGATGTTTTTTAACACCTGAACCTGGTTAAACCACTTGTTGACATTTTTAAACTCTATCAAAACCCCACCTCGTTCTTTTTAGTTATCTGACCTATGGTGGCGTTCGCGCGCTCGCTGACCATAGGCTGGTATAATCTTCCCTTACAGGGAAGTGTGCAATTTTGTATTATCAACTTAGCGCTCATGGGGCTTGCAGACTGTGTCACAATCAAAAATTTGAGTATCATGTTGTGATTTTGAACCTTTGTCATTCCGATCGATGCTGCAAGCTTCGCATCTCATGACCCGGAATCCATCGTGTAACGTGCTGAAATCATGAATAGACTCCGGGT
>JANQLH010000460.1 GCA_028280735.1 SAR324 cluster bacterium
GATTTACGATATCAAGACCGATTTAAGCAAGGGCTGTACAATGATCGATCCTTTTGATATCACACGTCAGAAGACAATTGGAGCAGAAACGGTTTACAAAGACCTTCTTGTACCAATCTATAAAGAAGGAAAGCTCGTTTATGAATCCCCCGGAATCAATGAGATTAAAAAGAAGGTTCAGGAGGAGATAAAGCTGTTTCATCCCACGGTAACCCGGTTGGTTAATCCCCATACTTATCCGGTAGGGAATGAAAAGTCGCTCAATGAGTTAAAAAATGAATTAACCTTACAGGCAAGACTTAAAAAACAGGAGCAACCATGAAAGCGTTATTGTTAGTGGATATTCAGAACGATTTTTCACCCACTGGTGCTTTGCCTGTTCCCGAAGGAGACCAGGTAGTGCCTGTAGTAAACAGCATTCAGGAGAAATTTGACCTTGTCGTAGCGACCCAGGATTGGCATCCCCAGGAGCACCAGAGTTTTGCCGTTTATCATGGAAAAAACCCCGGTGAAGTGATCATGTTGAATGGCATTGAACAAATTCTCTGGCCGGTTCATTGTGTGCAGGAATCCACCGGAGCCCGGTTTATTTCCGAATTAAATTTAAACAGAGTGCAAAAGATTGTGCAAAAAGGATTGGATCCACAAGTGGACAGTTACAGTGGTTTTTTTGACAATGACCACAAAAGCGCAACAGGACTTGGCGACTTCCTTAAGGAAAAGAGTGTAGAAGAAGTCTATGTGACTGGGCTGGCATTGGACTATTGTGTGAAATTCACTGCCATGGACTCAAATCAACTTGGATTCAAAACGAAATTAATCGCGGATGCCACCAGGGCTGTAAATATCAACCCTGGGGACGGTGATAAAGCTATTGAAGATATGAGGTCAGCAGGAATCGAAATAGTCGAAAGCAAAAATGTGTGAAAATTGTAGGGTGGATCAAGCGCAACGGATCCACCCTTTTAAAATATCTCTCATCACTCGTTATTCACCCCCTTCACTTTAATCTTATACCTTAAAGCCCTCTCACTAATACCCAGCTCCTTCGCCGCTCTTGTCTGAACACCATTGTGTTTTTGGAGTGCCATCTCGATAAGCATTTTTTCCGCTTCTTCCAAAGGCATTAATTCCAATAAGGGTTTCTCATCCTTTTCATCTTCCTCATGCCCCGAAGTAACTGTCATGGGAAGGTCTTTAATGCTGATAACCTCATCCCTGGCCAACACAATGGCTCTTTCAATGATGTTTTCCAGTTCACGGATATTTCCCGGAAAATCGTATTTAATCAGGGCTTTTTGTGCCTCTTGGGTGACGCCTTTAATTTTGCGATTGTTTTCTTTGGCAAATTTACTGACAAAGTGTTCGATTAGGGGAACAATGTCTTCTCGGCGCTTTTTGAGAGGCGGAATGAAGATAGGTACCACATTGAGTCGATAATACAAATCGTCGCGGATTTCCTTCAGGCGTACAGCTTCTTCCAGATCCTTGTTGGTTGCTGCGATAATGCGCACATCAACCTTGATTGTCTGGTTACTGCCCACTCGCTCAAATTCTCTTTCCTGAAGAACGCGAAGCAGCTTGGTTTGTGTAGTCTGGCTGATTTCTCCAATCTCATCAAGAAAAATTGTTCCGGTATCGGCTTCTTCGAATTTACCTTTGCGATCGGTAATAGCACCGGTAAACGAACCTTTGATGTGACCGAACAATTCCGATTCAAGCAATGACTCCGGCAACGCAGCACAACTGACCTTAACAAACGGTTTATCCTTGCGTTCGCTTGCGAAATGCAGTGCCATGGCGATGAGTTCCTTTCCGGTGCCCGATTCCCCCCTGAGGATTACTGTGGCGTTAGAACTGGCTACACGCTGAACCATACTCATTACTTCGTTTAACCCGCTGCTGTTGCCCACAATATTCTCAAATCGAAACTTCTCCTGTAAGATTTCCTTTAATTGCCTGTTTTCGACCAGAAGATTTCTATTTTCGATACATTTATCGATCAGCAATAAAAGCTCTTTGAGGTCAATTGGTTTTGTGAGATAGTCGGATGCTCCCGATTTCATGATCTGCACAGCCGTTTCTATTTTGCCGTAAGCGGAAATCATAATGATGGCGACAACAGGGTCGATCTCTCTAACCTTCTGTATCAATTCCAGGCCATTCATTTTTGGCATTCGGTAATCCGCGATCATCAAGTCATATTCTTTTTCACGAACTAGCTCGACGGCTGCCTCCGGATCATGTTCGGCCGTTACCTCAAAACCCTTCTTTTTCAAGAATCCTTGAAGCGTTTCAGTGGTCGAGATTTCATCATCGACAATCAGAATTTTCGGTTTCATAACGAAGTTATTAGATAAAGTAGTTAACCTCTATAGAAGAATATGACGGTTTGCACAATCCCGGGCTTCATCCGTCTGCTTCTTTGGTAGTTTGTCCTGCAAGCATCTTGTAGTTGCATGGTACCATCTTTTTGATGTCTGTAAATACTATGCCAATATCAGACCGTTGTTGTTCTGATCAATTGCCCGGGACAGGCAACATAATAGAAACAGTTATGCCGCTTCCATCATTTGGATAGAGTTCGATATTGCCTTCATGCGCCTGGATGATTTTTCGGCAAATGTAAAGGCCCAATCCTGTACCTGTTTTTTTTGTGGTAAAATAGATATCAAATATGTGATTCAGATTTTTCTTATCGATGCCGACACCGTTGTCTATAATTTTTAACAACCACATGCTTTTTTCTTTGTTGAATTGCGACTCGATGGTTATAGGGTCGTATTTCCCTGAGGCATCCAAAGCATTTCTGACAACGTTAATTAAAACCTGGGTTAGTTTCTCCTTATCCCCGAAAAAAGCTGCTTCTTTATTTGAAACTTCGGTAACAAGATTGATTCCCTTTTCGTGGGCTTCTGCATTGGCAAATTCCAGGGTTTCTTCAATAAAGTCACCAATCTTAAACACCGATTTTTTAGGTTTGAACGGTTTGGCGAAATCGAGGAAATCGGTGATGATCAAATTGATACGATCAACCTCCCTTTTCATGAGATCGGTTAACTGGTTGTACTCTTCCAGGTCGTCATCCTCTTTGGGAGTAAACTCCAATTGCAATCGCTGAATAGTGATGGATACACTGTTCAGAGGATTTCTTACTTCATGGGCAACACCAGCGGTAAGATTAGCCAGAGAGGCAAGTTTTTCATTCTCCCGAATCTGTCGCTCCATGGACTCGATCTTGTCAAGATTTCGTCGACTGAGTCTTACGGCAACTCCTGAAGCGATAATAGCAATTATCATTACGACACTGCTGTTTAATACGACATTTTTAAATGTATTCTCGTAGATTTTGTCAATTCGAGTGATTGGGTAGGCAATTTTAAGAATTCCTCTGTTTTCAGGAGTGAAATTCATAGGATGAATAATTTTCATGGTATCTTCATCACTATCCCGGAAGAAATAGGAAACGCCCGATTTTAAAACATCCAAGTATTCAATTTCTTCTTCAGTAATTCCAACACGCAACGGATCAGAATCCGCCACGATTTTAAACTGGTTATCGATAAAACTGATATAATCGACTACATTTCTGTTTTCCAGTGAGGCAATAAGTATCTGCAGTCCAATCTGTGTTTTGATTGCAACTTTTTTGGAAGGGGCGAACGAGATTTCGATGGTGCCCGGGCTGTTGTGTCGATCGAAAAACTGGGACTCAATTCTGGAGTTGTTTTGTGTTGTTTTTTCGTCTGTTTCCTGAAAAACAATGTTGTTTTTTTCATCTTTGATAATGATTGACCATAAGCCTTCGTTTTCCAAAATCTCTTTTAAATCAGGTTGTTCAGAAGCCTCAACTTTGGCAACGACTTTTTTGAGATTTCTCCTGACCTGATGATCATTGAGCTTAACGGAGGCTATACTCTGCTGGGCGCTGACAGCAATCGATTTAACGATTAGTTCACCTTGTTTCCAATAGATTTCGATGAGATTGGAACGAGTACGATCGATAAGAAAATATGAATTGCCTATCAGGATAATGAGGACAGCGGAAAGGAAAAATCCGACATAGATATAAATTACCGAACCCTTTTTTTTCATGCAGCCAGTTAAGAATGAATGTAACGCATTGGTAAACAGGGCTTGTTAGCCGATAGATCGTTTCGCCACTACCATAGTAAATGCCCGCTGAAATGTCTATTCGGTATTGAAAATATAGCTATGTCTGAGATGAAGTGTTGAATGGCTTGCGGAAAGAGTCGAGATAATCAATCAGGAATACGAGTTCCAGAAATCAGGCTTGTCAGGTATTTACGCCAATAACAAGCATAACCAACGGCTGATTTCCGGCCGGTCTGATGCCATGTGAATCCGTTTCTTTGCTGAAAAAGCAGATGTCTCCAGGTCCGACTTGATATTCATGGCCATCTTCCGAATAAATGCCTTTTCCTTCCTGAATTATAAACAATTCTTCTCGATTAGTTTCATGCCCATGAATGCCTATTGTGGATCCGGGAGGGATAGTGGTTTCATGGAAAAAACGGAAACCTGTTGACTGTTTGTTGAAGATTTTTTCTAGTGCAAACACACTTCCGGCACCTTCATGGCAGTTTGAGATCTCTTTTTCATCCAATTGGGACTTTTTAATTAGCATGCTATCCATCGCTAGAAAGAGTTAACAGATGAAGGGCAGGGACAGAGGAGGGTAAAACAACATGATAAGAATAGCAGTAGAACAGGATAATTCTATCCTACTGCAAATGTATTGAGCCTGATTCTTACTTGACCGGGATGGCAATAAACATTTCCCTGCCGTTTCTGTTAACCAGGAGATAAACTGGGCGTGATGTTTTCTCTGCTTGCGCCATGACTTGATAAAAATCGTTCACAACGTTAAGCTTTTTGTTATTTGCCTCGACAATTACATCCCCGCGACGAATACCTTTCTCCCAGGCAATCCCGTTTTGATCAACATCATACACCAGTAAACCGTGGTCTTCCTGGAATTCGGGATAAGGTTTGTTGTTTGGAGTAATCTCAGCCAAACGCATACCAAACTTGCTCTTGTCTGTTTGCGCCTGGGCGGTTTCTTCGGTAGGACGTTTACCGACTTCCACATTCTTTTTCAGAAAATTTCCACGTCTGAAGATTTCCACGGATACGGTTGTTCCGGGAGCAGTTTCCGCCACTTTTTGTTGTAGATCGTTTACTCGTTCCAATTTTTTACCGTTAAACTTTACAATGACATCACCTTGCTGAAGTCCTGCTTTTTTTGCGGGAGAATTTTCTCCAATAGAAGTCAACACAACCCCTTTCATTCCTTTTGGCAAGCCGAACGATTCTGCCAGTTCGTTACTTACATCCTGAATTCCGACACCAAACCAGCCACGTTCCACCTTGCCATATTTTTTGAGCTGATCAATTACATTTCTTGCAAGGTTACTGGGAATGGCAAATCCAATGTTCTGTCCGCCAGCAACGATAGCAGTGTTAATTCCAATAACTTCCGAATCCAAATTAAACAAAGGTCCGCCTGAATTTCCAAAATTAATGGCTGCATCTGTTTGCAAAAACTGACCATAGGCAGTGTTTGGGAAAACACTTCTTCCCAATCCGCTAATAATCCCCGCTGTGACTGTATTATCAAATCCCAGGGGATTTCCAATCGCCAAAACCCAGTCTCCAACTTCAATTTCATCGGAGTTTCCCCATTCCACATAAGGAAGTCCATTGGCTTCGATTTTTAACAAAGCCAGCTCACTGAGCTTATCTTTTCCTATAACTTCTGCTTTGTAGACGGTACCACTGCGGAGAGTGACTTCGATTTTATCAGCTTTTTCAATGACGTGATGATTGGTGACGATGTATCCATCGCTACTGATAATAAATCCGGAGCCAAGTGCCGATTTTCTCTGCTGTTGAGGCATGTCCCTAAAAAAACGCTCGAAAAACGGATCACGAGGTATGTTTGGTTGTCTTTCTACAATTGAGGAAATGCTGATGTGGACAACTTTTTTACTTTCTGATTTGACGATGGGTGCAAAAGATTCATTTCTTGCAAATGACACCTGGACGAATGAAAAACAGAATATCAGCCATAATGTGCTGAATTTTAAGAAGGATTTCATTTTTGTTTTTCTCCCTTTGATAGACTTATTTCAGGGTATTGTGGTTAATTCTTTATTAGTATTGTGACGAATAAAGCTACTCGATGATTTCCTCATCATGTTCATCAACATAGACTTTGAATCCGAACTCCCTCAGCCCGCGTAATCCCGGATTTTTCTTTTTATTGGCTTTCATGCATTTCGCACACATGCAATCGATATGATGGGTTTTTTGATACTTCTTGAGCTTGAGCAAAGTTAGGTCTTTACCATCTTTACCCATTTCATGCAGCATCTTCTCAATTTCCAGCATGGCTTTTTTGATTATAAGTTCCTGTTTTCGCATGGTTGCTGATCAAAAAGTGTTTAGTTAAAAACCAAAAGATCAAAAAACAGTGCTAAAAATAGTGTGACGCTTATGACAGCATTCATGTTGAAGAAAGCCATGTTAAGTTTGCCCAGGTCATCCTTTTTAATCAGGCGATGCTCCCAGATCAGTAATAATCCGCTTATCATGACTCCAGCCGAGAAAATCCAGCTTAAATCGTCGATAAACTTGACGGCAATCCAACAATGAAGTGCAATCAGGTGCATAACTTTGGCCAGGCGTAAGCTCGTGGCAATACCAAATCGTACCGGGATCGAATGCAATCCTGCTTTTTTATCATAATCCAGGTCTTGCAGGGCATATAAGATATCAAACCCGGCTATCCACATCAGAACGGAAAAACCCAAGATGACTGAAGTGAGAGAAACTGTGCCCGTAACAGCAATCCATCCGGCAACTGGCGTTGCTCCTATGGCAAGACCAAGAAAAAGATGGGAATAAGCAGTAAACCTTTTTGTATAAGAATAGAATGAAACCAGAACTATGGCGACAGGACTAAGCTTAAAAGCCACGGGATTCAGATTCCAGGCAGCAAAAACCAACAATCCAAAAGACAATATGACCATCAATCCGATACTGAATTTGGAAATCTCTCCGGTGGCTGAAGGACGATTGGCAGTGCGTGGGTTCTCCGCATCCCATCTCAAGTCAACCAACCTGTTGAAACCCATGGCACCGGACCTGCCGCCGACCATGGCTAAAACTATCCAACCCAGTTTAATAAGTGCCTCATTGGAAAAAAGAGGGAGTTGAAGTGCCCTGGTTGCCAGAATTGCCGAAATGAAAACGAAAGGCAATGCAAACACCGTATGGGAGAACTTGATCAGCTCGAAGAATTTTACGATCTTAATAACCGGATTGGCTGTTGTCATGAAACTTGCTGGATAATGTTAGTTAAGATTCTGGACGAAAGCTGATTTTTAACCCATTTTGAATCTCTTTTCATGGGAAGGACTGCGGCTTGCTTTTAGTTTTTCAATCGAAATGAAATCTGCTTTGCCGTTTTCTATCTG
This sequence comes from SAR324 cluster bacterium, assembly GCA_028280735.1. Classification (GTDB taxonomy): domain Bacteria; phylum SAR324; class SAR324; order XYD2-FULL-50-16; family XYD2-FULL-50-16; genus JAHJTV01. The sequence goes on from JANQLH010000460.1 coordinate 7,503, forward strand.
TCTTTTTCTGCCTTCTAATATATCCTGATGCCAGTGAGGAGATTGAAGATCGGAATCATCATTTAAAAGAGAGTCCCACAAAGCCTCCATTGCTTGAATTCTTTCAACGGTGGTCATTTTTTTTATCTCTAATTCTTCCATGACCAATCTCCTCTAATATAAAAATAACCTATAAAATGTAACGACTGAGATCCTGATCCTTTGCAATTTCCTGCAAACGTTCCTGGACATATTTTCGTGTAATTACAATGTTTTGCCCTGAAATTTCAGGTGCTGTAAAACTGACTTCATCAAGCAGTTTTTCCAGAACGGCATGGAGTCTTCTGGCGCCGATGTTTTCCGTTTTGGCATTGACTTCGGTTGACATCAGGGCGATTTCGTCAATGGCTTCATCTTTAAATTCCAGGTGAACATCCTCTGTTTTCAGCAGTTCGACGTACTGTCTTACCAGGGAGTTTTTGGGCTCTTTTAATATTCTAACGAAATCGTCCTTCGAAAGTGATTTCAATTCAACACGAATAGGGAAACGACCTTGTAATTCAGGAATTAAATCAGATGGTTTGGCAACATGAAATGCCCCGGCCGCAATAAACAGGATGTGATCGGTACGAACAGTTCCGTATTTGGTATTCACCGTACTGCCCTCAACGATGGGCAACAGATCTCGCTGAACACCCTCTCTTGATACCTCACCGCGACCCTGGTTATCGCTTTTGCTGGTAATCTTGTCGATCTCATCCAGGAAAATTATGCCTGATTCTTCTACCTTCTTTATAGCTGCTGCGTTGACATCATCCAAGTCAACCAGTTTTTCAGCCTCTTCCTGTTCATAAAGTTTTCTGGCTTCCGCGACGGTAACCCTTCTCTTTTTGGTCTGCTTGGGCATCAGACTGGACATCATGTCTTTGATATTAATATCCATACCCTCGCTTCCGGTGATCGGAAAAAATTCGATGGACGGACCCATAGAGCCTTTTTTAACGCTGACTTCAATCATTTTGTCATCAAGCTCACCATTTTTAAGCTTGTCTTCGAATCGTTTTCTCAGGTTTGAATCGTCACGAATCTGGGATTCAATGTCATCTCCGGTGCTGTTGGGAGAGGCTGGGATCAAGATATCCAGGATTCGGGCGTCTACGTTATCTTTTGCCTTGTCTTTCACTTTTTCCATGGCTTCTTTGCGGACCAAACCGACGCTGATTTCCGTCAGATCCCGAATCATGCTTTCCACATCTCTTCCCACATATCCCACTTCAGTGAACTTCGATGCTTCAACTTTGATAAATGGTGCATTGACCAGTTTGGATATCCTTCTTGCAATTTCAGTCTTTCCGACCCCGGTAGGACCGATCATGATAATATTTTTTGGCATGATCTCTTCCTGCAGATCTTCCGGGACCTGCATTCGGCGCCATCTGTTACGCAGAGCTATGGAAACACATCGTTTAGCCTCTTGCTGTCCGACGATGTACTTGTCTAAGAATTTTACTATTTCACTTGGGATTAAAGCCTTTTCTTCGTTATTCACAATTCCTCTTTATGATTACTTTCTTTGTTGGTTTTTCTATTTATGACTAACTAATTGATATTTCTTCTGCGTGCACATTAGGGTTGGTATAAATGCAGATTGAGGCTGCAATTTCCATCGATTTGGTGACAATTTCCTTGGCTGAAAGGTTGGTATTTTCAATCAACCCTTTTGCCGCAGCCAGGGCAAACTGACCTCCTGAACCGATGGCCAGAATGCCATCTTCAGGTTCAATTACATCACCATTGCCGGAAATAATCAGCGACTTATCGGCATCGGCAACGGCAAGTAAAGCTTCAAGATTTCTTAGCATTTTATGAGTTCGCCAGTCCTTGGCTAATTCGACTGCTGAACGAACCAAATTACCATTGTATTCCTCCAACTTTGCATCAAACTTTTCAAACAAGGTAAACGCGTCTGCCGTGGAGCCGGCGAATCCAGCCAGAATTTTGTCTTTGTAAGTCTTTCTGATTTTAACAGCATTAGCCTTCATAACCGTGTTGCCGAGGGTTACCTGGCCGTCTCCTGCGATCACTACCTGGTTGTCTTTGCGAACACTTAAGATTGTTGTCATAATTTCCTGTTATTTTATTATTTTTTATTAATTCCTAATACAAAAACTTCCTTACTTTCGTTCCTTGAACTTTTGGGTTTTATGGTTTTCACTGTACCATACTCCGATCTCATTTGAGTAAGCAACTCATTAAAGGTTCCCCCCTGGAGGATTTTAACCAGGGTTGAACCGCCTTTTTTCAATTTGTTTTGAGCTATCAGCAAGGCCATCTGACAGAGCTGAAAGGAGCGAGCGGCATCTACATCTTTCATGCCTGTGGTGTTAGGAGCCATATCACTGCAGATAATATCAAAAGTTCGCTTGTATTCGTCAAGCAGGGAAAGATCAAGTTCGTTGATATCCCCGTGTAGGAAACGCATATTGTCTTTAAGCGGTATTTTCAGCTCCGTTCTGTCAATACCGACAACCAGACCGCTGTTGCCAATTTTTTGGGAAATATATTGCATCCAGCTACCGGGAAAACAACCTAAATCGATAATGTAATCTCCCCGTTTAATAAGCTTGTGTTTATGATCTATCTCTTTGAGCTTAAAGGCGGATCTGGCGGCGAAACCCTCCTTTTTTGCCTTGTGAAAATAATGATCTTGAACCTGCTTCATTGAGTGGTGGGTGTGATTTATGGTGTCGGTTTATGAGGATTTTGTTTGCTGCCAATGGTGCTCCATCTGCTCCAAAGTAAGGTCTTTTCCTGATTTCTTGGCTTTTTTAATTTCTTCTTCAACGGATTCAAAACGTTTCATGAACTTATCGTTGCCTTTTTTCAGGGCGATTTCCGGATTGATTTTGTAAAACCGGGCGAGATTGGTGATGGTGAATAGCAGGTCTCCGATTTCCTCTTCGATTTTTTTGACATTTTCGTCTTTCATTTCCTGTCGAATCTCTTCTAACTCTTCTTCTACCTTAGATAATACATCCCATGCCGTTTTCCAGTCAAATCCCATGCCAGCGGCTTTCTTGCTTATCGTCAGGGCATTCATTAGAGATGGTGCTCCTTTAATATGACTATCCCAAATCGTTTTTCCCGGCTTTTCATTCGATTTGAGGGCATTCCATTGTTGACGAAGCTCTTTATCATTTAATTTTTTGTTATTGGATTCGAACACGTGAGGATGCCGATGAACCATTTTCTCCGAAATCGCGTCCACCACATCATCCAAATCAAACCTGCCCTCTTCCGAAGCAATTTCAGCATGCAGCACAATTTGCAATAACAGATCTCCTAACTCTTCCTTCAACGAATCATTCACCCGCCCATTCTCAATCTCATCAATCACTTCCCAAGCCTCTTCCAAAGTATAATGCGAAAGAGAAGCATGCGTCTGCTTCCGATCCCAAGGACACCCCCCCGGCGACCGCAACTTTTTAACAATATCAATCAGTTTTTTCATAAATGCTTCAACGGAATCTAAAAATAAGGGAGTTGATAGTGAGGATTAGCGTTAGTGCAGAGTTGCGGTTTGAGTATGTAAAGCCTTAATCATTAATCTTGATCTCTAATTCCCAGCTTGTCAATGGTTACGGCTATTCGCTGATGATTAGACTACCTGTGGACATAACAGAACAAAAAGCTCTTTGATTCTCAGAAATCATTAAGGGCTTAAAAGATTTGCAGATTTTTATGAAGAGATCAGTCATGATTCTGCAAGGAAGTTCACCAAGCTTACTCTCCAGTTAGGTATTTCTGTGTTTAACTCAGACGATAACTTAACATTTGACATAGCAGTAAATAAAGGACGTTTCACTTTTGATTTAAATTCACTCATAGCAACAGGAATGATCAAGTTTTTAATCTTTGTTTGCTCAACATAAAACCTGGCAAGTTCATATCTGGATGCATAACCGCTGTTTGTCATGTGATATAGTCCGGAAAGATCTTGTTTGATGCTACTCAATGTTAATTTTACTATTTCATTAGTAAACGTGGGAACAGATACTTCGTCGGAACTAATCTTCAATACACTTTGGTTTTTTGCCCACTCAGAAAGTTTAAACAGAAAATTCTGTTTGCCTCTTCCAATCACCCAACTTAGCCTGAATACAAGGAAATTAGGATTGCAGTTTAGGACAACCTGTTCCCCTGCAAGTTTGCTTTTCCCATAAACATTTAGTGGATTCGTTGAATCAGTTTCAGAGTATAAATCCATTTTTTTACCATCAAACACATAGTCAGTACCGTAGTGAATTAATTTACAACCAAAAGAGTCATTAACTTCAGCAAGGGAGCGAACAGCATGATGATTTATCTTAAATGCTGTTTCTATTTCGTCTTCTGCTTCATTTACCGCATTATATGCAGCACAGTTAATTGTTATAGTCGGTTTGAAACTCTTATACAGCTCCTTTATTTGATTATAGTCAGTAATATTGCAGTCTTTTTCATTTGGAGCTAAATAATCATAATTCAGTGCACCCAACTGTTTCTTGAATTCTGATCCCAGTTGGCCTTCTGCACCAACTATTAGTATCTTTTGATTTTGTTTCATTGTAAGAGTTTTTTTGTATACCTTTTTCAGGTTTTAACGGTAATTTAATCGTATTCATAACTAACACGTTTATCTGACCAGTGCATTTATGTAAATTTAATAATAGCAGTGTATAACATCGTCAGTCAGAAGGTTGCGCTTTCCGCAAAGAGGATCTATTGAATTTTAAAAAATTAATTGCGATACTCTTCGATCAACAATTACTCAATTGATTTAGATAACAAAATATTCACGAACCCAAATAAAATAAGGAATCTGGTTTTGAAAGGAATTGTTTTAGCAGGCGGATCAGGTACAAGATTATATCCAATCACCAAAGTCGTTAGTAAACAGTTAATGCCAATTTATGACAAACCAATGATATATTATCCTATATCGTCTTTAATGTTGGCTGGTATAAGAGATATTTTGGTGATTTCAACCCCTCATGATCTACCACTGTTCAAAAAACTGCTTGGTACAGGTAGGCAATGGGGAATTAATATCTCATATGAAGAACAACCAAAACCTGAAGGATTAGCTCAAGCTTTAATTATTGCCGAAGAGTTTTTAAACGAATCACCATGTTGCCTAATACTTGGTGATAACATATTTTATGGCGATCGATTGACAGAAATGTTTAGAAAAGGAGCCCAATTAAAAAATGGGGGATTAATATTCGGGTATTATGTTAATCAACCACAAGCATATGGTGTTATTGAATTTGATAACCATGGCACGGCTATCAGTTTTGAAGAGAAACCCCTAAAGCCCAAATCAAGTTATGCAATTCCTGGAATATATTTTTATGATGATCAAGCAACAAAATATGCTAAAAGTTTGAAACCTTCTTCAAGGGGAGAATTAGAGATCACAGATTTAAACATGATCTATTTAAAAGCAGGTGCATTGAAGGTCGAAAAGCTGGGAAGAGGGGTTGCCTGGCTCGACACTGGAACTCATACGACGATGATACAAGCATCAAATTTTATTAGAACTATAATTGAAAGACAGGGACTACAGATTGGTTGTCCGGAAGAAATAGCTTATAGACAGGATTGGATTAGCAATGATGAGTTGCTTAAAGCCGCCAAAGAATACATAAAGACAGATTATGGTAAATATTTGAAGAGGTTAACCAAAGTTGAATATGAAGATTGAGAATACCAGTATTGTTGATGTCAAAGTTCTTTCACCTAAAGTTTTTGAAGACCAAAGAGGTTTTTTCCTGGAGTCGTACAATAAGCGAACTTATGAAAAGCTAGGGATTTGTGATGAGTTTGTCCAAGATAATCATGCAAGATCCATTAAAAACGTTGTGAGAGGACTGCACTATCAAAAAAACTATCCCCAAGGAAAGCTAGTCAGGGTGCTTGAAGGTTCTGTTTTGGATGTGATTGTAGATATTCGAATTGGATCTCCGACGTTTGGCGAATGGTTCTCATGTGAAATATCAGCTGAAAATCAAAAACAAATTTGGATCCCTGGGGGATTAGCGCATGGATATTCTGTTTTGTCTGAATCAGCAGATTTTTTTTACAAGGTTACAGATTATTATCATCCGGAAGATGAAAAAGGTGTTCGTTGGAATGATTCGGAGTTAAACATTGAATGGCAGGTTCTTAATCCAATAGTTTCCGATAAGGACCAGAAACTGCCAGCGTTTAATGAAGCTTTAAACGATTTTCCCAGTTTTAAGTCCAATTCGTTCTAAACGATAACCTTGATCGAAAATGTTATTAACCCAATCAATATTTTTCAAATACCATGTAATGGTTTTTCTTAAACCGCTTTCAAAGTTTTCTTTAGGTTTCCATCCTAATTCATTTTGTATTTTACTTGAATCTATTGCGTATCGCTTGTCATGACCGGGTCGGTCTTCAACGAATACAATTTGGTCTAAATAAGAACCTGAGTGTTTAGGTTTTATTTCATCTAAAATTTTGCAGATCATCTTGACAACTTCTAAATTTGTGTATTCATTGTTGCCGCCGATGTTATAGGTTTCACCCGGTCGTCCCTTATCAACGACCTGAAAAATAGCTTCACAATGGTCGGAAACATATAACCAGTCTCTGATATTGCTTCCATCGCCATATATTGGTAGTGATTTTCCGTTTAACGCGTTAAAAACTATCACTGGTATTAATTTTTCTGGAAATTGATAAGGACCGTAATTGTTGGAACAATTTGTTATGAGAATCGGAAACCCATAAGTATGAAACCATGCTCTGGCTAATAGATCTGAAGCGGCTTTTGAGGCGGAATATGGCGAATTAGGAGCATATGGAGTACTCTCTGTAAACAAGCCTGTAACGCCTAGACTCCCGTATACTTCGTCAGTTGAAACATGCAAAAACCGAAAGTTTATTTTTTGATTTGCTGTCAGATTCTCCCAGTAATTCCTGCATTGTTTTAACAGATTATAGGTTCCAATTATATTGGTATTTATAAACTCATCAGGTCCATCAATGGACCTGTCAACGTGTGATTCTGCAGCAAAATGAATAATTTTAGTCGGATTGAATTTGTTAATAGAGTCAGCTACCTCGTCAATATCACTGATATCTCCCTGAATAAATGAATAACGGGGGTTTTTGGAAACCGATCGTAGTGATGAAAGATTTCCTGAATAGGTTAACTTATCAAAATTTAATATGCTTATATCGCTTTTCATGGCGATTATATTGTGAATAAAATTTGCACCTATAAAACCAGCACCACCCGTCACTAAATATTTTTCTAACATTGCCTAATCCCAATTATAAAATGATAGCTTTTGTATGTGTTGCAGTTACTTCAGCTTTTATAAAAAGTCTTTGTCAATATGGATTTAACCAACCTATTGGAGATATATCATTGTAAATGACTCGGCTTTTGACTGATTGATCCTCAAGGCTGAAGGATTGTGTGTTTAATTCGCTGTTGATTGCCAAACTGCACAGGTTTTGATTGACAGAAAATACGAATAGACAGCTTTTTTTTTGAATGCAATGCTATCCAAATAACCAGTCATGAGTTGGATCATTCCGCGATTTGGAGTTAAGAATGCAAAATCTTGATTTGAGCTAAAAAATCGTTTGATGGTAAACTATGTATTAACTTGAAAATATTACAAATCTGATTATAGTAAAATGGGAAAAAAAACAGCACTAATTACCGGAATTACTGGTCAAGATGGAGCTTATCTAGCAGAATTTCTTCTCAAAAAAGGATACGAGGTTCATGGTATAAAACGACGTAGCTCATTGTTTAACACTGACAGAATTGATCACTTATATAAAGATCCTCATGAAGAAGACTGCAATTTTTTTCTTCACTATGGGGAACTAACTGACTCGACAAACCTTATAAGAAAAGTCCAAGAAATACAGCCAGATGAAATTTACAATCTAGGTGCCCAGAGCCATGTTCAGGTATCTTTTGAAAATCCTGAATTCACAGCAGACACTGATGCATTAGGTACCCTGAGACTATTAGAGGCAATTAGGTTGCTTAAACTCACAGAAAAAACAAAGTTTTACCAAGCTTCAACCAGTGAGCTATACGGTTTAATTCAAGAGACTCCTCAAAAGGAAACTACCCCGTTTTATCCCAGGTCTCCTTATGCCTGTGCAAAGCTATATTCTTATTGGATCACAGTAAATTACCGGGAAGCATATGATATGTTTGCCTGCAATGGAATTCTGTTTAATCACGAGTCTCCAATTAGGGGGGAGACCTTTGTTACAAGAAAAATTACAAGAGCAGCAGCTAAGATTTCACTTGGACTGCAAGATAAATTATACCTTGGGAATTTGGATGCAAAACGTGATTGGGGTCATGCCAAAGATTACGTGGTAGGTATGTGGTTAATGCTGCAAACGGAAAAACCTGAAGATTTTGTCCTAGCCTCAGGCAAAACCACAGTTGTAAGGACTTTCGCAGACCTAGCTTTCAAAGAGGTAGGGATTGATCTTGATTGGCAAGGCAAAGGCGTCGATGAAAAAGGTATCGATAAAAAAACAGGCAATGTACTTGTTGAGGTAGATCCACGATATTATAGACCCACCGAAGTTGATCTTTTAATCGGAGATCCCACCAAGGCCAAAGAAAAACTAGGTTGGTATCACAAATATAATCTGGAAGATCTGATCAAAGATATGGTCCAATACGATATTGCCGGAGCCAAGCGCGATGAACACTTAGTTAATGGTGGCTTCAAAATCAAGAATTATTTTGAATGATAAATAATATTATGATTATACTGATTCTTGGTCCAATTCCACTGAACTGTCTTTTTCGCAATCCTAGTTTCTCCCAGGTTTTTTAATCATTGGTTAATAGATTAAGTTACATACCTAATCAAGAGTGAAAACGATTTCAAGTTCTAACTATTTTAATTATTATGGATTACTCAAATTAGAACGTTTAATCAGGGTTTTAATCAAAAGCATAAGCATAGTTCTTGCTGATTTTGATTGTGGAATAACTCTATTCTAGTACTGTTCAATTCTCATTTTTCTCAATAATTCAGTAAGTCCAAAAACCATGCTGTAAATTAAATTTTTTCAAACCATATTGATGGATTTGTAGCCTGTACCCCAGCATGATTAATAAAATATTTTTTTGGATATTTTGAGTGTATTGAATCCATGCGAGATACTTCATAGTTATACATTATATTGAATTTTGATTTGTTTTTATTGGCGAAATCGATTATATACGGAGATTCTCCACAATCGATCGGAGGTTCCTTACCCTTTGGATAAATATCATGAATATGTATTAAAGCTCCTTTCTTAGCCAAATCAAAAATCTTAAGATCTTCTACATACCATCTTGCAAATTCAAGACGATGGTCTGAGTCGATAAAAATTAGGTCTGCTTCTTTAACTTGAGCTATGTAAGAATGAATAGTTTTTTTAACATCCCCTAAAACGAAATGCCAATTTCCTAGAGCCTGATACTCAGACAGTTTGTTTTTAATTGAACTCTCATGATCTTCCAAATCAAAGCTGATATGAGATTCCAGTTCATTGCCAAAACGCATAAAAAGAGTTGACCAACCATGATTAGGAGATATTTCAATTACTTTTTTAATTTGTTTTTCCCGTACAACACCACTTAAAACTAATGCATCCCAATAATCATAAGCTCCTATGTAGTTACCGCCCCATGATTCGTGTTTTTGCCAAATCCCATCAATTGGGATATCAATTGATTTTGATAAACATTTGCTTATAAAATCCATTGTTGTTTCATTGCAAATGTTGCTTGTTGTAATTGTAATTGGAACAGTTTTTAATTGCAATATATCCAATGCTTTATTATATTTTATCTTATTTCTTACACTTTTATGTTTTTTCCTTATTCCTAAAAAATCCATACTTTTACTCTTTGTATTTAATTGTTTTGTAAGTATCTAATTAAAAATAACATTTTGCCAAATATACCAACTAATTTAATTGAATAGAGAAAAATAACAAATCTCAAAGGGATTAAATCCTATAGCTGTTGTCTTCAGTCACCAGTTTAAGTCACTAAATTGAATGAATCCGTAATGGTCGACTTATACAGCGTAAATAAGTCCTTCATTCGAATTTTTATTTCTTTTGAAGGACTTAGTATTGTTGTGGTTTTTATTAACAAAAAATATCGAGTAAGAATATCTAATCGGCGAAATTTTGACAACTTGAATGAAGCCCAACTATTGACGTCAAATTGTAATGAGAGGTCGTTTTAAAAGTTCCTTTCTACTTTCAAGATTAGACACAAGGTAAAAACTGTTATTTAGCTCCAAAAAAAGAAAGCATATGCGTTTTGACTAAACAAAAGCGTTTTTAAACAATGATCACCTTCGTTCATTATTTCAGTTTGAAAGTCAAAATTAGTTTGCAAACCAAGTAAACATAACATATGTTACTAAATTTAGTATCAATAATATACTGGCAACATCATTGCTTTAAAGTTCCTTTTGGTTTGACTTGTGAACTTGTGCAGTGTTTGGAAGATAATTTGATTTTCAATCCCCTGAGTTATTTAAACAATTTTTGTTGTTATACTATGTCTGGAGCTGTAATCACTTTGATGTGAGTTAAAAATGAAGGATATTACCTCTCATAATAAGGCTGTAAATTTTGAGATTGAATTTAAAGAAAGCAGGTTAAAAAAAGCGATAAAAATTATATCTAAAATGGAGCCAGGAACATTACTTGATATTGGATGTTCAAACGGTGATTGGGCAAATTACTGGACCCAAAGAGGATGGAAATGTTCCGGTGTGGAAGTTAATGGTGACAAAGTCGCAATTGCGGTAAGCAAAGGTGTAAATGCTAAATATTGCGATTTGAATAGTGACAAACTTCCCTTTGATAATAATTCTTTCGATTTTGTATTTGCTGGAGAAGTAATAGAACACTTGATTGATGGAGACGGTTTTATAAATGAAATAGGCAGATGTCTCAAAAAAAAAGGTAAATTGTTAATTACCACTCCCAATTTAGTTTCGTTTGAAAACAGAATCAGAATTTTACTGGGACAATATCCAGTATTTTTAGATTATCGTTTAGATGGAAATGGCCATGTGAGGGCTTTTACTCCCAAGATTTTGAAGAAAATGTTAACAGAACATGGTTTTAGAATTTTAAAACAAACCGGGAATTGGGTACCTTTCATTCCCCAAAAATACTTGAATGATATCCAAATGCCATTCATTGCGTTTACTGGATCTATCTTGCCGGGACTTGCTATGGATATTATATTTCTCTGTGAAAAGATGGAATAGCTATGTGAATGGGTACTTATTAGAATCTTGTTCTGCTTTAAAGCATCTATGATACAATCGAGGTTTAAAACATATTGCTGAATCTATGCCGAATAGTCGTTTTCGAATTTTAGGGAAAAAACTTAGATCGTTATATCGAACGAAGAATCCAAATTTCACCCTAATAAAGGGTAAAAGAAACTTCAAAATAGTTCATTTTTATCAATTTTACCTTATCGGAGGCAGCTTATTGGTGTAGTTTTAGATAGTTAGAAAAAACATCCTTTTCAATTTCTTTGTATAATTAGCATAACTTACTCTGCATACAAACCAAACTTGAGAAAACTACTATGATCAGTGTAATAATACCAACCTTGAATTATCGACGATCAAAAAATCTAAAAAAAATATACAAATCCAGGCTGACATTATCAGAGTGTTTAGACGCATTGAAGGACAATGTTAAAGAGAAAATGGAAGTAATTGTAGTTTCTAACAATATTGATGACAAAAAACTGACATCATTGATTAAACGGCATCCACGCGTTGATAAATATTGTTTTAACTCTGTTAATATTGGAGTGTCCAGGTCGTGGAACCTTGGAGCTCAATTGGCAGAGGGAGATGCACTGTTTTTCTTAAACGATGACTGCTTTGTCGGGAACGGGGGAATTGAAAAACTATACCAGGAACTGCAAAAAGTATCTGTCGGTATTACCGGTGTTCAAGGAATTAAATGGGGGAAAATTGCACCGAAAGAGCATCTGGATGATCTTGTCTGCCCAACATCAGTTGATGCAGTTAATGGATTTGCATTTATGATCCGTACTAATCTCTTTCGAGAACTTGGGGGGTTTGATATCAACTATTCCCCTGCGTTTTTTGAAGAAATCGATATGTGTTTCAAAGTAAAAGATGCAGGGTATAAGATTGTAGCGGTGCCTTTTACGGCTATCCGTCACTTTCAAGATCATGGAGTTAGTTCGAGACATTCAAAAATATACTATCTTAATAAAAGCATTGATTCTATTGATTTAACCAACAGGAATCAAAAGTATTTTGTTGAAAAGTGGTATCCTGATAATTTAGACATGATCTGATTGTAGAAATGAATATTGTATATCTTTGTTCTTCCAGATACTTATCCCTTCATTTTCTAAATGGTTGGAGAAATGCTTTGGTTGCTTTAGGGCATTTTGTAAAACATTTAGACTATAATAAGGAATCTGTAAAAGAGTATTTTTTCAGCAACAATGTAGATCTTGTATTTGCATACAGTGATGAAGGTCTTCTTTCATTACCGCTGTCATGGATTAATAAAAAAGACATTCCAGTCATAATTGGCGCATTACCATATAATCACACTTTTACGACTTTTGATCCACACACTCCTCTAATGAGGCAGGATGAGTTTTATTTTATAACAAAACTCAAGCGGAAGCTTGTTTGGAGTCAGCACCAACCTATCTACAATCACACATATTATTCAGCTTATCATAGGTGTGACATTGAAGTCGTTTTCCTGCCACATTGCGCAGATACTACTAATTTTGTTCCTCTTACACAAGGCCAACAGTTCGATTTAAAATATGACTTCTTTTTTATTGGTAATTTAGGTCACAAAAAATTTGGCAACGTAAAACTATTAAAACAGATTTTCTCCCATGTGGATAAAAACAGGGTTTTAATATATGGTGATGAAGAGTGGACTAAAATTTTCAATATTAAGTCTAAGTACAGTCCACCGAATATTAACTTGGCTCAGCTATACTCTTCATCGACAATATCCCCTAATATTCATTCACTACGTCAAAAAAGATTCCGCATTTTAATTAATGACAGAACTTTTCATATTCCCATTTATGGTGGATTTCAAATTTGTGATAATCCATTGATTGAAGAGTATTTCGATCAAAACGAGATTGTGGTTGCAACTGATGATAATGATTATATAGAAAAGTTCAGGCATTTTAAAAACAATACAAACAAAAGGATACCATACATACAAAAAGCGGGTGAAAAGGTTTATAAGGAACATTCCTATTTTAATAGGATAGCTTTTTTATGGGAAAGACTCGGAATTAAAGAGAAAATTATGTATGATAATGTGCTCTACAAACCTTTTCATTTAAAAACACTGCCAATGGTTCTAGATAAGAAGAAAAAAATGTTCTTCTTTATAGAAACTAGACTTTATTTAGGTGCAAGAAAATGCAAACGAACAATCAAAAACCTAAAATTGCATTAGTAAGAGGAAGAAATCTAAATCAGTGGGAAATGCAAAACTATGCATTTCTTATGCGCGACTTTGATCTCCGGGCTTTTACGTCAGTAAAATCCAGATTTGACATTAAAAGTATTAAAATACCAATTACGAGATTAAAATGCCCGGATGACTTTTACGATGGTATCAGGGGGTTTCAAAGATTTACCAGGACTTTACTTCATTCATCGATACAACAAAAAATAGTTGCACATACAGGTTCCAATAAACTTATTGGACTCGAGAAGGCATTAAAAGGATTTGATATTGCGCATACTGCCGAAGTAACCAATTACTACACTTATCAAGCTATTGTAGCTAAAAAAAGAGGGTATATAAGTCGGGTTGTTGTTACAGCATGGGAAAATATTCCCTATGCTGCAGAAATCAACAGGAATTTACAAACACACATTGGGGAAATTTGTAGTTTGGTTGATATGTTTTTTGCTGTATCAGAAAGGGCAGGGCTGTGCTTAGAGCTATTTGGCGTTCCAAGTGAAAAAATCCAAATAATACCCACCGGTGTTGATCATACTATTTTTTTTCCGGCATTGGTAAATAGAAAATCACTAAGGCAAGAACTCAATTTACCTTTGGATAAGAAGATTATCATCGGTGTAGGACGCCATGACTGGAGCAAAGGCTTTCAAGATCTCATTTCAGCGTTAGCCCTTCTTGCAAAAAGAAATCGAAATATTTACGAATCCACACATACAATCATTATTGGACAAGGACGTTTTAGACCCTTTCTAGAAAAGCTTATCAAGCGATACAAGTTGAAAGGAAAAATTGAATTGGTCAGTCATTTACCTTATGAGATAATTCCAAAATACTATCAAGCATCCGATGTTTTTGTGCTTCCTAGTACTATTGAACATGGTTGGCAGGAACAGTTTGGGATAGTTTTTGCCGAAGCTCAATCCTGCGGACTTCCAACTGTAGCTGCTTCTTCTGGTTCAATTTCCGAAGTGGTATCTCCAGATTCAGTATTGGTGCCTCCTTCTGACTTTTTTTCTTTGTATA
>JANQLH010000468.1 GCA_028280735.1 SAR324 cluster bacterium
GGCTTCAATACCGTCTATTTTTGGCATTTGAAGATCCATTAGCAGAAGGTTATAGCATGATACCTTGACAGCTTCCAGTGCTTCACCGCCATCTTCCACGATAACCGGCTCATACCCCAATTTTCTCAGCATCTTCTCAATCAGTTTTTGATTTAGGACGTTGTCTTCAGCAATCAATATCTGCATGGGAAACTGACGTGCAAACTCCTGATTTAATTCAGATATATCTGATTCGGCTAAAGGCTGTCTTTCCATCATTATTTCCATCACCACAATTAGCTCAATCGTGACCAGGTTAATAAGCGCCCGCTGGTACAAAACAAGATTAGTTGCCGGTGTTTTTATGGTTATAGATCCTGCGCAATAGATTCAATATATATGTTAACCGATTATTGAGTATACATCTATCTAATTGTGCTTTTATTTCAATATATCCTGTCGTTTAAAAAGTGAATATCCGTCTTACCGATAGCTGGTAAAGACTGCCAGTATCGAGCTTTAGGTTTTCAAAACTAACGGGAGCCCCCTTGTGAATTGAGATTGGGTGTAAAATCGTCGAAAGCGGATTTTCGTTTATCCGGATTGGGCGGTATGCGGTTTCACAAGTTATTTGGAAATAATTCCCCGCTTGGTTTCAGAAACAAAATCAATAAACCTGTCTAATATGGGTCCGGGTTTTATTTCTGTTTTTAATAACTCCAGGGCCTTTTTGGGAACCATTCCGCTGGTGAAATAGATGTTGTAGATTTTCTGAATCTCTTCGATTCCGACCTTGTCGAACCCATTCCTCTCCAGGCCGATTAAGTTTAATCCCAGTAATTGTGCACGAGTGCCTGTGCACATCATGTAGGGTGGTACATCCTGATAGGCAACGCTGTACCCACCAAGCATAGCAAAATCTCCAATCCGGGTAAATTGATGAAATCCGGATAGACCGCCCGTCACAACACTGGAGCCGATTTGTACATGGCCGCCAAGGGTAGTGTTGTTGGCAAGCATGCAGTTATCACCAACACTGGTGTCATGGGCAAGATGCACACTCACAAAGAGCTGGTTATTATCCCCCACTTTGGTTATACCTGTACCGCCATGAGTTCCCCGGTGGATAGATACGTATTCCCGAATTTCGTTGTCATTTCCAATTTCTACCAATGTCGGTTCATTTCTATGATGTTTGTCTTGTGCGGAAAGTCCGATTGATGTGTAGGGGCCTATGGAATTGCGCTGACCAATCGTTGTTTTGCCTTTGATTGTGACATGATTTTCAACCAGCGTATCGTCACCTATTTTTACATCCGGGCCGATAACGGAGTAGGGACCTATGGAGACGTCCGCTCCTATTTCAGCTTTGGAATCAACAATGGCTGTTTCGTGAATCATAAAACTATCCTTGCGTTTTTATAACCTGATCTTCCTCAAGGGAACCGAAAATCGAAAGTGACACGCGTTTATGGTGTCATCAAACGCTAATTCTTTGCAACTGGTAATTATTGGGAGGAAAAGGGAGGAAATGAACGATAAAGACCAATGGTTATCCGAAATGAAAACAAACTCACTATTTTGGACAATTGTTTCTTATTTAATTTTCTTGTTTTCGCCTGCTTCGCCACAAACCATTAACGCTACTTCCGATTCGGAATCTGCATGAACAATTCTTCCGATATAGGGAGCAAGTACTTTATACTTGCCTTTGTCAATGATTTTAACACTGATTGACCGACCTGATGATCCTTCACACCTGAAGTAATGGTTGCCCTTCTCATCAATCTTGACAAATTGCAACGCATAAGTATTCAACCCGTATATAAGGAAGCAGATAAATAGTAAACCAATTGCTGTTTTTTTCATGTTTTTCAAGTGATTGTAGTGTTAAGGAAGTTTAATTGTTTGGATAAAGCCTGTTAGATAAGTCGGTTAAGCTTAAGACATCTTATTGGTCGGAGTCAAACCCTTCAGACTTTTCTGCCTGAGTTCAAGCAAATGCTGAATCTCTAATAATCCTTTTCGGTAGCGGATGTCATTCACTTCGCGTATATCCTCAAATAAAGTACGTATCCTTTCTTCCAAAAACTCATCGTTCATTTCGTTCTTGCTGCGCAACCTTGACTTACTGAAATGCATCCCAAAACCCGGCTCCTTTTCGACCAGCCTTAAAACCGATTGAATCTGCCGACCTTTGGCAATACTTGAAGAGGACACAACGGTTTTCTTTTGTTCTTCCATATCTTCGGCAAGCCTGACCTCAGAATATGGCGGTGCTTGTTCCGCTACAGCAGTCGGGGATGCTTTGTTAACAACCATCAAAAAGATTACAAGAAAAAGGAAAAGCAAGGCTGCTGCCAGGAATCGCCCGGGCAAAATACAAAAAAACGCACAAAGCAGCGAAAGGAAAAAATGTCGTTTAAACAATCGCAATAGTCGAATTTTCGTCGGTTGAGTTGTCTCTTGAATCATGGCTATACCCCTAATTTTTCAGAGTCAGACCGTAAAACGAACCTGTTATAGCTAAAAAATGCAATTTTTGGAGACTTTTAACACTTGGAGTGAATTGGTGAGGATAAGTTTCTAATTTTCCAGAACCATTTTTTACCTGTCTTGGAAATCCAGAAAAACGCCGGGTTGATTTTAACCGTATGATGAACCGGCGGGGAAATCGCAATATAGTTTGATAACCAGGGAACCATGATTAAATTTCTATGACAAAATCAGCTGTTTATCCACGTTGTTAACATTTTTGTCGGATCAAACAGCTTATTCCATAACCTTACTTCCTAATTGCTTTTCAAGTTCTCTATGCAATACGCTGCGATCGATCGGTTTTGATACATATCCGTTCATACCGGCATCAAAGCATTTTTGTTTATCGCCTACCATGGCATGGGCAGTCATTGCGATAATGGGAATATCGTGATTGATCTTGCCAGACTTATTACCCCGAATTAGTTCAGTCGCCTCTAATCCTCCCATTTCAGGCATCTGTAGATCCATTAAGACAATATCATAGTTTTTCATCTGTAAAGCATTGATTGCCTCTTTTCCGTTTTCAACAATATCAATGCGATAGCCCATTTTTTCTAAAACTTTGTAGGCCAATTTCTGATTTACCTTGTTATCTTCGGCTAGCAGAATATGGTGCTTTTTTGCTTTTGATTCTTCGAGCGAAAACCTGGTGATCAACCGTGATTTCTTTTTTGATTGCTTTTCTTCTGCTCGATACATTTTGGCTGTCGACAGGCAATCAAACAATTGAGACTGACTGATAGGCTTGGATAGAAACGCGTCAAAACCTATTTCTCTCGCTCGTGAAGCATCGCCTTTATGTCCGAAAGAGGTAAGCATTACCAAGATTACCCGATCATATTTCGAATCTGCCCGTATCGAGTCTCCGAGGGCTTCACCGTTCATGTCCGGCAACTGACTTTCAATGATTACAATATCAATGGGACGATCTTCAGAAAATGATTGTTCCAATAAATTCAGTGCCAAAGGTCCGTTATCGGCAGCTGTATAACGACAACCCCAGGTTCTGAGGTAGCCTTCAATAGTTTCCTGATGAGCCTTTTGGTCATCAACTACCAAAACCCGGTTACCCTTGATATCTCCAACTGTATCATCCGTAGAATCATCATGTTGTGACAGCTTCTCAAAGGAGGATGTAAAACTAAAGGTAGACCCGATACCCGGTTCACTCTCAATTTCCAACTCTCCTCCCATTAACTCGACCAGTTGTCTTGAAATAGCCAATCCGAGTCCTGTACCTCCGAATTTCCTGGTGACTGAAGCGTCAACCTGGGTAAAGGATTCGAATAATTTAGTTTGATCTTGTGCAGAGATACCTATGCCTGTATCGCTAACATCAAACCTGATATGAGCATGTGTTTTGGTTTCTTTTTCAAGACCGAGTTTAATGATAACTTCTCCTTCCCCGGTGAATTTTATAGCGTTTCCGCACAGATTAAGAATGACTTGCCTTAACCTTCCGGGATCACCCCTTAATTTGGATGGAACATCAAAATCCACCATGAGGGCGAACTCCAATCCTTTTTCTTCGGCTTTTATTCTCAATAACCCGGCAGTCTCTTCAATAGCTGCCCTTAAGTCAAAATCGATGTTTTCAAATTCCAGTTTACCCGCTTCAATCTTGGAGAAATCCAGAATATCATTGATGATAACCAAGAGGGATTCAGCACTGTTTTGAACGGTCTTCGCGTAGTCGTATTGATCTCCATTGAGGTTTGTTTCCATTAACAGACCGGTCATCCCAATGATGCCATTCATTGGTGTTCTGATTTCATGGCTCATGTTTGCCAGAAAGTGGCTTTTGGCCAAATTTGCTTCAGCTGCTTCTTTTGCAAGCCTGTCGGAATTTTGAATGGAATGTCTGAGTTGTTGGATGACATTATTGAGTTCCGCAGTTCTGTCTTCGACTTTTCTTTCCAGCTTTTCGTTCAATACGGTCAAGGCCCGGTTACTTTCATTTAATTCCCTGGATTTGATTTGCAGCCTGTTCGTGAGGTTCTCAACAGAAAGCAATGATTTGGAAAAACGCACGGAAATCAAATAAGCTTGGGCAAATATAAAAACCATCAATCCGAAAGGCACATATAGACCAAGTTTTAGCAGTTCCAAACCATGTAAAACGTCGTTTATCACCGTTAAAAACAAGACAATAAACCCCAGCATAAATATGACGGCTCCCTCTCGTTTTCTGCGAGTAGCCACAATCAAAACATATAATACGTAGATGCATATAATGATCGTCACTATCTGGTAAGAAACGGTAAAGTTGGTAAAAAGAGAAACTGGAAGCAACAAGACACTTGAGGAGTAAAGAAAACTTAAACCAATGGTAAATTTAACGACCGCTTGTTTGAGTTCTTCTGGAAAAAGCGAACGGAGATAAATCAAAAAAACCGGTATTGCAACATAGAAAGAAAGAAAATCCAGAATGACAATTTGACTAAAGGATATATTCGGAACCAAATGGCTTAAAAAATAATTGCCCTGAACGATAATACGAATGGATATGATTAGACAGAGTAAACCAAAATAAATAGGGGTTCTTTCTTTTTTTCGGTTTTTTGCCAGGCTTAAATGATAAAGCCCCATAATCACCAGACCGCCAAAAATGAAAAAATCCAAGGCTATGTCTGTCTCGAGTTCCCTGACTAGGGTTTTTTCAGTACCAATTTGAAGCGCAGCTGTCGGTCCACCTGATATGTGCCGAAAGCTTGCTATGTGAAGAACAACTTCAATAATCGGATCACTGGTTTCGAAGCCGACAACATGAGGATAAAATCTTGGAAACGTTGTTTCGGCATTCTTTCCCGGTGTCCCGGATGAACTCAGCAGATTGCCGTTCAGGTAGATATGCGAAGCTGTGTAGATTTCCCCGATCCGTAAGGCCAAACGTTCATTCGTTTCTTTTACCAGAATTTTCAACCGATAGCTCGCAAAACCTCTTTTCGGCAATGCCACTCCCTCCCAAACGAATCCGTTCCAGACCCCGGGGACTTGGATGAAATCAGAACTCCGAGTCACACCTGTTGTAAACCCATTACCGGGTGTAACAAACTGTTTCCAATAAAATTCCCATTCTCCGGAAAGATTAACCGGACCTTCTTCTGCAAAGTCCCAGTGCCTGAGATCAATAATCCCCTGTTGAACCTTGGGTGCATATTTATTCGGAGAGTTGCTTGAACATCCAAAAAGCAACACCGAAAGGACAATAAAAAAAGTATGTTTTAAAAAAGATTTCACTAAATCCTCAAGCAACACGTTGTTCTTTTTTAGATTATTGATCCGCAAAAAAATCTGTCTATGAAATCCATAATATCATTAAATTAGAATGAAGTGTATTTCTTTCTCCTTGAGTTGGGAAATCACTTCACCTTGAGTGGTCTTATGAAATGTTTGGGTTTATCAAAGCACTGTTTACCCCCCTGGAAATTCAGTTAGTTAGATTGAAACGATTTTTATAGCATCAGGTTTGCATTACCCAGGCTTATAATCGCTGATCTTTTATCTACCTTATTTTATGTCCCAATCAATTTTTCGTTGTTTCAGTACCTTACTTCTGGTTTTTGTTTTAATTACAGCCTTTTCGGCTTTTCAAAGAGCATTTGCG
Organism: SAR324 cluster bacterium; assembly: GCA_028280735.1. Lineage (GTDB taxonomy): Bacteria > SAR324 > SAR324 > XYD2-FULL-50-16 > XYD2-FULL-50-16 > JAHJTV01. The sequence continues at coordinate 6,128 of JANQLH010000468.1, forward strand.
CAGATTGAAGGGATAACCCTGCGCTCACCTCCCATGACCCATGCATTTATCGAATCCGGGGATCTGCTGCTGGGAATCGGTTTAACCAGCACAAAAGTGGAAAATCCGGGGTACCAGGTATCCGGAGTGATTCCGGAGAGTGTCATCACAACCGAACGGTTTGGGTTTCTGGCCATAGGACTGACAGACGGACTAGCTATTGGGGTCAGTAGCAATCCCACAGAAATTAACATTGAGGGAAAAAACGCTGACACAAACAATGAGGTAGACACCAAGTTAAACAGTAGCAGAACTTATTACTATATTATCCCCACCCTGTACAAATGGGAAAAAAGCAGAATTGCCCTGGTCTGGGGAAAAGGTAGTGCCGTGGTAGAGGAAAACAAAGAATTACAAAGAGAGAGGGACGAATACACAATCGGAACAACCGGATTATTCGGGGAGTTTTACCTCACCGATTCTTTTTCTCTTGTCCCCTGGTTATCGTGGCCATATTTGTTATTCGATATCAACCCGCCCTCCATAAATGAAGTACAAACACCTGATTACGGCATTGACGGCATTTTCCACATTGGGGAGGCAAAATTGTCTTTATCTTTGATCTTCCAAGCTTTAGACACGGTAGATAAAACTGCGACTGATGAGGAATTAGTAAAAGAAGACTCAAACGAGGAAAATGAGACCAATCAGGAGAGTTATTCTATTTCTTTATCGTTTGTATTTTAAGCTTTCTCTACTTCACGATCTTAATTATTTCTTTAAAAACCGGCCCTTCCGCTTTTTTCAGCATTTCAAACAGCGCCATTTCCACACTTGACATCAAGGCACCGGCAGCTCTCAGGTTTTCCAAGGCTAGTAACTTGTTTTCCTTTGTACGGGAAGAAATAGCATCTGTAATAATGGTTACCTGGTAATCCTTTTTCAGTAAATCCAAGGCAGTCTGGTAGACACAAACATGAGCCTCAATTCCCACAAGCATGACCTGGTTTTTGGATTCCCTATCAAGTTGTCTTAGAAATTCCTGATCACCAAGGCAGCTAAAAGTCGATTTGGCAACTTTTGACTGATTCGTCAGCAAATCAGCAACAACCGGAATCGTTTCTCCCAATCCTTTTGGATTTTGTTCCACCCAGATAATCGGGATCTCCAATGCCCGGGCCCCTTTAATCATTTTGACAAGAGCTTCAAACAACGTCTCTTTTTCGTACATTTGATGAGCAAGGTTTCCCTGAACATCGATCAAAATCAAAATTGAATTTTCCTTGGTTAGCATATCAAAATATCTAAAACTGTTATTCTTACAATCTGATCATTCTTTTTCTTTTTCGATTGATAGAAGAGGTACGCCGGATATGGTTTTATCGATGACAATTTCCTGTAAGTTCGCCAGTTTTTTCAATCGCTCTGAAGTTTCAAAGGTTAATGTTTCTATTAATTTGATATTTTTTTTCGAAACTTTACCACTTTCTTCAGCTTCAATACTCAGCAATTGTATCTGGTTCAAATAGTTATTCACAATATCCAGTACATTGTTCATAGTTGCCTTCAAAACCGCTATTTCCTTGTCTTTGATAATTGAAATTGTTTTTCGTTTCAGCAGTATCAATCGAAAGTCAATTACCAATCCCAGGGACAACAAAAACACGACTAAAAAAAACTCATCAATTTCATATGCCTCCAACACTTCAAAAAATACGACAATATATTCAAACACTTCAATCCTATCGGTAAGGGTAAGAAAAAGAATCGAAATGCTTATTACAAATAAAACAGCGGTGAATTTGTAATCTTTTATAATAGTAACCATGATAACGACTAATTTGATTTGTTTTTTCAGCCTACACCTCCTAACAACAACTTATCGGACACTGTAACCGGATACGAAAACATTAACAACGGGAAGAGCACGCTTTTTTTCTTTTCTCGTATCAAGGACCAGGGAACAACAGGCAACCGGCATATTTTTTTACAATTGGACACAGCCTCTAAGGACTTTTTTTTAGCTCTTTGGCTTTAATGACTATTATCAATACCCAAATCCAAAAAACACGCTAAGAACAAGATTACAACATTTTACATTTCATCATTCAGCAGTATCAATTCCTACCCATACCCCAAATAATGGACAATCAAAGTTTATCCACTGAAATTGAAGAATTAAAACGTCAAAAAAGAGCGGTCGTTCTTGCTCACAACTACCAATTACCTGAAATTCAGGATATCGCGGACTATGTAGGCGATTCGCTGGGCCTTTCCCAAATTGCTGCCAAAACAGATGCTGAGCTAATCGTTTTTTGCGGTGTCAACTTTATGGCTGAAACGGCGTCGATCATCTCTCCGGATAAAAAGGTTATCATTCCGGACGATCAGGCAGGCTGCTCACTCGCTGAGTCGATCACGGTTGAGCAATTAAAGGAATGGAAGAATGCCCATCCCGGCGCGGTTGTTGTTACCTATGTCAATTCAACTGCGGAGGTTAAAGCAGAAACCGACTATTGTTGTACCTCTTCAAATGCCGTTAAAGTCATTCAGGCAATACCCGAAGAGAAGGAAATCCTGTTTGCACCTGATATGTATTTGGGAGCCTATGTGCAGGTTGTAACCGGCCGAAAACTAACGCTGTGGAATGGATGTTGTCATATCCATGAAAAAATAGGGGAAGTCGAAATTAGTGATATCCGTGCAAAACATCCTGATGCAGAGGTGGTCATCCATCCGGAATGTGGATGTTCAACCACGTGTATGCTGGATTCAACCCAAAATCCTGATTGCAATTATAAAATATTTTCAACCGAAGGAATGCTGAATTATGTAACGGAATCACCGGCAAAAGAATTCCTGATCGCCACGGAAGTTGGGATTCTGCATCGCATGAAACAAAACAACCCGGGGAAAGACTTTTACCCGGTTTATAAAGAAGCAGTGTGTGAGTATATGAAACTGGTAAGCTTGGAAAAACTTCGAAATGCCATCAGAGATGAGCAGGTTGAAGTCAAAGTACCGGTTGCACTTGCTGAAAGGGCACGTATCCCGATCGAAAGAATGCTTTCCATAGTATAACTGATTGCTTCCCCACCCGGGGGAGCTTAACCTGCCTTCCGCATCCGGCTCCATCAACTCTCGAATTATTACCTTAAGTCAAGTCTCCGGTAGATCAACAATCATTTTGCTTAAGACCTTATTATTACTTGAAAGTGTTTGATTAATTGATGTATAATCCTTATCAACGCGCTTTTTTTACCAGGTCTGTCCTGAAACCATCATTAATCACTAAACCTTTCGTACTGTATCTCCGGTGTTATGCAATCTGATTTGGTCACCCAAACCCTCTACCAAATCTCCAGTGCGGTAAACTCAGCTGGCGACCTGAACCACCTCTATCAGAAAATTCATCAATCCCTCAGTAATATCATTGATGTAACAAACTTTTACATCGCCTTGTACGAACCTCACGAAGAGGTTATTCACTTTCCCTATTTTATCGACGAGCTATCAAAGATAACATCCGGATTCAAGTATTCTGCGGTGGAACGGCCGGGATCACTCACGTCATTGGTTATTCAAAAAGGTGAACCTGTTTTTCTAAAAGAACAAAACATCAAGGATTATGTTGCAGAAACCGCATCAATACCCTCGGGACCAATCAGTAAAGCCTGGATTGGTGTTCCGTTAAAAATAAACCAGTCGGTCATTGGAATCATTGCAGTCCAAAGCTATACAAATCCGGACTGTTACGATGATAATGACCTGCAGTTACTATCCATGGTTTCAGATCAGATAGCCATAGCCATCGATAGAAAAAAAAGTCTCAAACGATTCCAAAATCTGCTGGAAAACATTCACGACATTGTCTATACAACTAATTCGATTGGAAAAATCACTTACCTCAGCCCTGCTGTAACTGCTCTTACCGGCTATTTGCCGGATGAAGTCATAAACACGTTTCGCTGGAATCATGACGGTACCCGGGAAGCTACTTTTAACGCCCTGATACACCCAAGCCACCAGCAGAAAATCGAAACGCTTATCAATGATTCCGTTGAAAAGCATTCTTCGTTTGAGTGTGAATACAGGCTGCTCAAAAAAGATGGTACCTCGCTCTGGGTGTACGACAGGGGACAATTCTTCAAAGACGATATGGATAACGTATATCTTGAAGGAATCATCACAAATATCCAGGAACGAAAGCGGGCTGAAGAAATAAACCTTGTACTTTATGAAATTTCCAATGCAATAAATGTAACCCACGATTTGGATGAGCTTTATAAAACCATCCATGAAGCGTTAAAAACGGTAATCAATGTGGAACGTTTTGCCATCCTTTTATTCGATAAACAGATGGATCGCATGACAGTCTCATTCTCAACCGAAGCTGTCGGTGTAGAGTTCCCAAAAATGGTTGAAAGCTCAAGTACCTCAGCGTCACTGGCAGCGGAAGTCATCAGACATGGCAAAGCGATAATTTTTGATAAAAAAGAAATGATTCAATTCGCCAGGAATCGCGGAGCAGCTGTGCCTGGAACACCGACGGAATCCTGGTTGGGTGTACCCTTAAGTGTAAAAGGGGAAATCATCGGAGCCATGCTGACCGAAACCTTCGATGCAACAAAAGCTTATACGACAGAGGATATTGAATGCTTTACTTCGGTTTCTGAACAGATTGCCATCGCGATTGAGAGAAAACTCAATGAGGAGCAGATCAAAATCCGTGAGAGAGTCATAACCTCATTGTATAAGATCTCAAACTCAATCCACACAACCAAAAGCCTGAAACAGCTGTATCAATCGATTCATGAAGCCCTATCCGATATCATCGAGGTCCAGCATATTGCAATTTCATTGTACGACAGAGACAGGGATGTAATTGAGTTTCAATATACTTCTGACAATGTAGAGGAAACGATCCAAACACCTATTAAAAACGCCAGTGCCAGCGGCTCGCTGACATATAATATAATACATGAAGAAAAATCAATTTTAATGACCAACCTGGATGAACAACTGATTCAAAAGGATCAAATCAGCCTGGCCTCGGACGTAGCATATCCAAAATGTTGGCTGGGAGTTCCCTTGAAAGGTAAAGACAAGATCCTTGGTGGAATTATTGTCCAAAGTTATTCTGATCCTTATTGCTACAATGAAAAGGACGTAGCCCTGCTGGAATCAGTATCCGAACAGATCGCCTTTGCAATTGAATATAAAGAATCCGAATCCAACCTGGTATCAGCACAAGCGGAATTACTGGAAAAAGCACACAAGGCTGGTATGGCGGATATAGCTTCCGACACGCTTCACAATCTTGGCAACCTTTTAAATAGTGCAAAAATCTCCAATGAATCAATCCAGAATGCCCTGCAATATTCTGATATTGCGAGTTTTTCGAAAGCAATTCTACTGTTGAAAAAGAATATCGATCGATTACCCGAATTTATCTCCTCAGATCCAAACGGAATCAAATTAATGATTTACCTGGTTGGAATCGAACAATCTTTAAAATCCGAATTCAAACATATAGACGATCACACCCGACGACTCACGGAAAAGATCGAATTGATGATCAATGTTATCCGCACCCAACAAAATTACGTATATGAAGAGTTCATGGAGGAGAACTGTCTGATTGAGGAAGTGGTCGACAAACTTTTAGGAATGCATGAGGAGACGTTTAAAAGCATGGGAGTCAGTGTTGTCAAAGACTATGAACAAGTCCCAAAAATCGTGGTCCAGAAGTCGAAACTTGAGTTTATCATAATGAACATCCTCAACAACGCCAAAGACAGCATGGAACGTAACACCAGTATGAATAAAGCCCTCCGGGTTTCTTTGGATCAGGATGCTGATTATATTTATTTACGCTTTAAAGACGATGGGGAAGGTATTGCCCGGGAAAACCTGCAGAAGATCTTCTCACACGGATTCACAACCAAACCACATGGCCACGGTTTCGGCCTGCACAACGCAGCCAACTTTCTCTCCGATATGAGAGGCAAAATATGGGCCGAATCGGAAGGTCAAGGCAGGGGAGCCACCTTCATTGTAGGTCTCCGGAAAAAAACCTGATTCAATGGTTTCACAATCTTGCCCGAAGAATCCATGGAAAGTGGCAGGTAATACCTCTGTCACAAATTGTCATTCAACCCGGGACACATGCGCACCCCACAATTATCAAGGAATGAGCTTGTTTTCTTTAAGAAAGCTCAGGGTTGTTTCCTCAACAAAGGTTGTAGTGGTGTGTCCAACGATGTCACCGGCCAGAACATGTTTGCTTGGATTGTTTTCGTTTTGAACCGGCACCAGTTTTTTTACCCCGGAACCGATCAACGCATACTTTTCCTTGATTTTTGGTACACTGACAACGGTATCCAGTTGCGAATAAAATATTAAAACAGGCTTTTGCAGCTTGGAAAGATCAAAAGAGTCAACATGGTCTACAAGGGCCATTAAATGAGCACTACTTGATAGTGCCGGGGAAGTCATCCAGTAGATTCCTTGGTCTTCATTCAGGGGCTCCCACGGATGAAAAGCGTTTCCCGTTGCAACCTCCAACAATTTAATTCCCCATGGCCACAGCAACAGTCTAGCGGAGCTTTCTGCCGGATGGTAGTTCGGTGATATAAAGATCAATGCTTGTAATTCGGACACCTGCTGAGTCATCACCAACCAGGTAGCCAACGTCGCTCCTGTCGAAGTTCCGATAATTATTACTTTCTCGCCGATGGCTTTTCCGATTTCCCAAGCCTCTATTGTATCCTGTAGCCAACTATTCGCTGTGGCTTTGGCAAACTCCTCCTTGGTTTCGCCATGACCCGCTAATCGCGTGTAAAACACATTCGCAGTCAGCGAATTTGCTATGTTTTCAGTCAAAGGATGTGTTTCCATCAGAGTGGCCGAGTATCCATGGAGATAAACAATTGACAATTTCGTCTTCTTTTTTACCGTCGGATTAAACCAGACGATCTTTTTTGCGACATCAGGAGCGGTTAAAAGAAAGTCTTGCTCCTTGTCTGATAAATAGGCGTCTAAATCGTCCGGCAGGCTGACGGGTTTAATTGCGGTATCGATGGTGACTTTAGGTCCCGTCAAAACAAGCACCATTAGCACCGCAGCAAGTGCAAACAAACCGGTTAAAAGAAGTTTTGGCAAAATCAACCCCCTGTCAACAAATTAAGCTGGTCTGACAAGTTTAAATCCGTCTTCAACAACAGGACAAAGGTAAATAAGGAAAGTTTCAAGCGGTTATAGCGTATGGTAAGAGTAAATGCAATGAAGATACTTTAATCAAGTCAGCTTTTGTTTAACCATTCTTCGGCTTCTTTCAGAGATTCAAATACCGCCAATTCAGTGTCTGAGTCTAGATAATACTCTTTAAAAAGAGATACGGTTCCGTAATTTAAGGCATTTTCGGAAACCAGTGCAACCCGCGGTTTACCAATTCTTCCTTTAGATATTCTTTCAATTTGAATTGAGAGTTCTTCGACCATTTCTCCGTCGATTTCTGACAGATTAGCATGGGTAAGATCATAAATCCCCTTCATTCCGGGAGTATACTCCTTATGATTGATAACGGCATCAACAGCATCCTTTACTTCATCTATCGTTAGAATTTCAAAAAAACTGGTGGTAACAATATCTGTTTTGTGATTGAATTCGACCTTAGTTCTCATTAGTTTGCCACTATTTGTAATTATTGCTGATACAAAAAACTATATATAAAAAAAACCTTTTTCGCGTTTTTTCCTTCTTTTAAGCTATTGAAATTAAATATGTAAAATAGATAAATCTGTTGCAAAATCAATCCCAATCTGTTAAAAAGCTTGGTTTGTTCTTCTTATCAATTCAATGACGATCGGAACCTGAAAAAAACAAAACGCCTTGAATATCAATTCACTTCATTTTTTCCTGAATTGATCTCTGTTACCTTTAATTGTCTCATAGATACCACAAAAACAATAGCTCACATTCCAGCTAACCATGTTCAGGAACGGCATGAATCTTCAAGGCCCTTACTTTAATATACTTGCAGAATAATTCTTATTCAGATTTATTTATTGTCAAGGAATCCTTACACAGGGCAAGTGTGCTTCTGACTTTTGCCGTTAAGGCCTGAAGGTAATCCGGTGTAATCCGCACCAAACTTTTAAAAAACCGTTGCTTCAATGTTGAGGGCTTCCGGCAGGTTATTGCCTGTAATTCTAATTCCTTTAGTTCAATGAAGACGGCAGGTTAATCTTTACGCTGAATGCTTGTATCCGACAGGAGGATAGACAGGGGTTATGTGATTTTCCGTTCAGGTATCAGCTAACGGAACCTTAGCACTTGGCTTGACATACCGACAACTCTTTCAGGCCCCGTAAAGCCTGAAAGGGTGTTAATTGACTGAAAGATTAAAATACGCTTGTTTAAAAATAGATTTCGGTAAAGAGATGATCACGAGAGACACCTTTACTTTGCAATATCTCAAATGATTCATAAATCATGTCTGAGCTTCCACATAAATAAAAATAGCTATTTAAATCAATTTCATTCTCTCGAATATAATCAGTCACTCTACCATTAAAATGTCCGTTAATACTACCTGTCAGACATTCTACATGTCTGTTTGGGTCAAACGATTTTTTACCATAGAGCTGTGCAGTTTCACGTACGCCATGCAAAATCTTGTAGTCCAGCCCCGGATAGCTTGTTACGAAGCTATGAAAAGGCGCAATTCCGGTTCCGGTAGCAATCAAAACAAATTTGGCATCCCTTTTCTCTTGCGGAATCGTAAAGGTTCCCAGTGGACCCTCAACATCCAGCTCCTCTCCGATTTGAGATCGATGCAAAGCGCCGGATACATCTCCGCCATCCACATCCTTAATCAGCAATTCAAGGAACCCTGCGTCTGCTGATGAATAGATGCTGTATTCGCGTTTTTCATCCAGACCCGGTTTGCTGACCAGAAGATACTGCCCCGGTTCAAAATCCAACCCGTTTCGCTCCATGCGCAGTTCAAAGACGGAATCACTATAATTTTTAATCCCAATGATTTTATGTTTCATAGATTGAACTCAGTTAATAAAAAATAAAGAAAGGTTTTTTCAATTCGCAGTAATGGCTTCTTGATTTAAATAGCCTTGATACTGGTCATCAGCGTGGTAAGAAGATCGAACAAAAGGCCCTGACTCGCAATGAACAAATCCCATTTCCAAAGCTATTTTCCTGAATTCTTTGAACTCTTCAGGATGCCAGTATTTTTTTACGGAAGCATGTCCCTTGGTGGGTTGAAGGTATTGGCCGATATTAATCATATCGACACCATGGTCTCTAAGATCCTCAATAGTCTCAATAATCTCATCCTTTTTTTCTCCCAGGCCTATCATGATGCTTGATTTTGTGACCGAATCACGACGAATCTCCTTAGCCATTTGTAAAACCTCAAGGGATCGGTCGTAATTTGAATTGGATCGGATGAGAGGAGTCAAGCGGCGAACCGTTTCCACATTGTGGCTGAATATTTCAGGCTTGGTGTCTACAACTTTTTTGATGGCATCCCTTTTTCCTTGAAAGTCGGATGTCAGGACTTCAATGGAGCATCCCGGAACCAGATTTTGAACAGCCAGGACTGTTTCTGCCACAATGCCGGCTCCTCCATCCGGCAGATCATCACGGTTCACCATGGTAATATGAACATGTTTTAAATCCATTTTTTTGACTGCTTCAGCCACCCTGATTGGTTCCTGAAGGTCAACAGCAGTTGGCATTCCGGTTTTAACCGCACAAAAACGACATCGCCTTGTGCAGATATCACCGAGAATCATAAAACTGGCAGTGCGATGGGTTCCCCAGCATTCAGATTGATTAGGGCAACGAGCTTCTTCACAAACCGTATGCAACTCTTCAGATTTCACCAATCCTTTCAGAAAGCTGAAGTTCTTGCCCGATGGCGGCCGAATTCTTAACCAGTCAGGTTTGCGAAGCTTCGTGGTATCATCATCCCGATTCATTATGTACTCCTTTAAACTGCCTACCCTCCTTTCCTGTTAAAGGTTAATTTTATCAATCCCCTGGTCCGTGTGTAAAGCAGAGGATTCCAAAAGCCGATTTCCGGAGTCTGAAATTGACTGGATTAGACGTGAATCACTATCGATTGAATTGGTTTGATTGTGAATTTTATGGGTGGAACGATCATCAAGATTAAATTTGGCAACCATCGATTTTAACAGCTTGGCTTGATTATCCAATACCGCGCTGGAAGAAGCTGATTCTTCGGCTGCTGCCGCATTGTCTTGAACAAGACCGTTTAATTCAGTCAGGCCGTCATTAATCTGTTGTGTGCCAAGAGCCTGTTCACGACTGGCAACTTCAATGGTTTCTATCAGTTCATTGATCGAAGACGATCCTTCAATAATATCAGTAACAGAATCTGCTGTTTCATTGGCTCTCGATACACCTTTTTCAATTGTCGAGATGGAGTTCAAAACCATACTGTTGGTTTCTTTGGAGGCCTGGGCACTGCGTTGAGCCAAGCTTCTCACTTCTTCCGCTACTACCGCAAACCCTTTGCCCTTTTCTCCGGCTCGGGCAGCTTCAACAGCAGCATTAATAGACAAGACGCTGGTTTGAAAAGCGATTTCATCTATGGTTTTCACAATAGCGGATATTTGTTCTGCGGTCCTGTTAATATCCTTCATAGCACTTAGCATTCCCGCCATTTGTGTTTTTATCTTTTCCGCCTTGGTTTTGGAGTTGACTGAAACATCCTTGACGGAACTGGCATTGTTCAGGTTACTGTCCGATTGCCGCTTTAACTGCTCCATGGAGGAACTAATCTCTTCCAACGATGCTGCTTGTTGACTGGCGCCCACAGCCAGATTCTGACTGGTTGTAGATATCTGGTTTGAGCCTGATGCAAGCTCTTCCGCCGCAGAATTCACATCAAAAAGCAATTCGTTTAAACTTTCGACCATTCTGACCAAAGCACAACCCAAGCGATCTCGATCAGACACGGTTCCAATCTGCAGTGCAAGGTTTCCCCGGGCAATTTCCTCAACCTGAAACGCTTTGGTTTTTAACGAATTAATCATCGTTTGTAAGGTATGCCCAAGCATGTCTTTTTCCGATGCCAAAACCACATCGGAGGACAAATCACCCTCAGCAATCCGCGCTGTTATATCCGCTTTTTCTTTTAAGGAATCGATCATCTTTTGCATCGCTTTCAATAATTTGCCGATTTCATCCTGATGTTGATTAATAATCCGGACCGAAAGATCTCCCTTTGAGATCTGTTCGGCAATTTCACTCCCGCTTTCTATCGGACGGGATATTGTACGAGCAACCAGTAATAACGCCAACAAAGCCAAAAATGAAATGACAGCCACAATGGCAATAATTCTAAAAATAAGCCCAAATATCTGACTGTTCACAGCGGCACGCCGTTCTGAAATCTGTCTTTCAATTTCATCCAAAAACAATTCAGTCCCGATGATCCAGTTAAATGGTTCAAATACCCGAAAATAGGCCAGTTTTGTATGCTCTCTTTCTTCTCCATTTTCCGTAATTTTCGGCCAGGTGTATTCCAAATAACCGCTTTGATCTGTTTTGACCCGATCCACCATCGTTAAATAAACATTGAATCTCTCTTCACCAATCCTGTTGAACTTGGGATCATCCAGCACCTTGCCTTCCAACTCCTTGTTCAGAGGATGCATTACCATGCTGGGAATTGGAGATTGAGTATCATTAATCCAGAAAAAGCCATTTCCCTGGTCATAGCGCATATTGCCTATATCGGTCTTGGTCTTGACAATGGCATCTTTCAAAGCGTCATCAACGTAGATTCCGGTACCTATGATCCAGTTCCATTCCGGGACTCTGCGGACATAGGAGAGTTTTGGCTGATTCACCTTGGTACCGCCCTTTCCGGGTTTGGGCCAGACATAATCCACATAACCCTCTTCACTTGATTCTGTGACATCAACAAAGGCAGCGGTCAGGTTTCTGTTTGTTCCAAGGGCAACATTATACTTGGGATGATCCATTAATGTTCCCTCCAGAGCAGGGGCAATAGGATGCATGATGATCATAGGCAGGGGTTTTCCTATGTCATTAATCCATAAATAGCCACTGCCATTGTCGTAACGCATCTTTCTAATCTGTTCTGCAACCTGTTTTTTTGCACGCTCTGTACTGATTTTTCCGGCTTTTACACGCTGTTGGGCATCCCTTACAAATGAAACCGCAACAGACACAACATTTTTCATTCTTTTTCCGTAACGTGCCGTTAAATACTCTTTATTAGTCGCTGCCGTATAATTGGAAGCGATTGTTTCATAAGCAATATCCACATAGTCTTTGAGATTTTCCCGAACTTCCTGCTTGGCCTGAATCCGATAATCATTTAGTTCCCTGCCTGCATTGTTTTTCATGGTGATGACCACAAACAAAGTAATTAACGTTACACAGGAAAGCATGATGGTGAACGAGCTAAAGATGATTTTCCAGCGAATTTTGGTTCTAATGAACATGACACACTCCGTAAATTAACTTAGGCAAACCATGGTTTAGTCCAGCAACACGGAATTAGATTGCCTTCATTCTACAGGAAATTCAGCTAATTTACAGATAAAAATAAATCGCCGGAACACGATAGAAGCTCGTGTATATCGTTGAGGATCGATAAATCGGGGTTGGGAAAACTCTCAAAAGAATTGTCGCTTGAAACACTACAAGGTAATTTCTCATATTTTTCCCAAGCGATTTTAGAAAAACCGAAGGACAACACGGTCGACTCACCTGCTCAAGCCCTGTACCAAACAATTTATTTCTTACAGGAGCCCCATCCTCCGGTAAAACTAAAGCAACAAGAAAATCATCAAGGGATTAATCCTCCAGCCAACAGTTTTTTCAAAGCCGCAACGACCTGCCTGACCTGATCCTCCAAAAATTTTCTACACTGCCGACCTAAAAAGTGTTACCTTTAGCCAGCTTCATTTTTATTAATGATAACATCAAATTGGGGTTACAAAGCCTTTGATTCTCCATTTATTGGACCTTAACAACCCTACGATAAAACATTCATTTTTTTCTTGACTAATTTCAATATAAGATAAATAAGATAATTATAGTCTTATTAATCTTATTAAGACGTTTTTGGAGATTTTAGATGCGACTGACTCGGGCTGGTGAGTACGCCATAAGGTGTATCAGCTATCTTTCGAAAAAAGGATTGGGGGTGAGCATTTCCAAACAGGAAATTGCTGAACAAGGGGAAATACCGCCTAGTTTCCTGGCAAAGATAGCGCAGGATTTAAGCAAGGGTGGGTTAATCGAAATCCAGCAGGGTGCCAAAGGCGGTTATCGTCTCTTGAAAGCCCCTGAGGATATCACTCTCCTGGAAGTGGTAGAGATTATGATAGGCAGAATCTATCTTAACGATTGTGTAGGAAGACCGGCCAGTTGCCCTTCCAGTCCTCGCTGCCTTGTCCACAAGGTTTGGGATAATGCCAGCGAAGAATTGAGAACTAATCTGGCCAAGGCTAATTTCGCACAATTGAGTCAAGAGAATTATTGTCTTCCACATGGTCCAATGCTTGATAATTAGAGTAAATTCTACCTTAATCGGTGAACAGGCATTTAACCTGGTAATTTATTCTGAAGAAACTCTCAAGTATCTTATTCTTTATATGGGGATGGTTTCATGGGCATGACGGCAGGAAAAAGTTAAAGGAAACGTTTTTATTAAGCCTTTTTTATGCTTGGCGTTTTAAAGGTGCATTTTCCCCAAGTTTTCTGAATACCAATTTTGCAATTGAAGCAGAACGTGGAGATCACGTGATGGACCAGCTTATCAGATCGGTTCTTTAGAGTACGGATCAATAAGCTGAAACAACAGAATCCCAAACAATGTTGCCGATTTTGGGGCAGCTTTTTTTAGGACTAAACCTGGAGGTTAATTATGGTTGAGATTGATCTAAGCATGGTAAACTGGGCTCGTGCCCAATTTGCCTTAACGGCGATGTATCATTGGTTGTTTGTGCCGTTGACGCTGGGACTCTCGTTTTTGTGTGCTTTTTTCGAATCGATTTACGTTAAAACCGGAAAAGAAGAATGGAAGTCAATTACCAAATTCTGGATGACATTGTTCGCAATTAACTTCGCAGTTGGGGTTGCCACAGGAATCATTCTGGAATTTGAATTCGGAACAAACTGGTCGAATTACTCCTGGATGGTAGGAGATATCTTTGGAGCACCGTTGGCTATTGAAGGTATTTTTGCATTCTTTATAGAAGCGACCTTCTTTGCCGTTATGTTTTTTGGTTGGGATAGGGTTTCAAAAAAGTTCCATCTGTTTTCAACATGGATGGTTGCAATCGGGGCAAACCTTTCAGCAGTTTGGATTCTTGTAGCCAATGCCTGGATGCAGAATCCGGTAGGCATGAAGTTCAACCTGGATAAAACCCGGTTTGAGATGTTCAACTTTGCTGACGTCGTGTTTAACCCGGTGGCTGTTTCCAAGTTTACCCATACTTCAAGTTCCGGATTTCTTTTTGCTTCACTGTTCGTAATCACGGTCTCCTCTTGGTATTTAATCAAAGGCAGACACATCGAAATGGCAAAAAAATCAATTGTGGTCGCATCAGTATTTGGATTGATCTCGTCAGGATATGTAATCTGGACAGGAGATCGTTCCGCATACGATGTCGCACAACAACAACCCATGAAACTGGCTGCCATGGAGGGCCTCTACGAAGGCGAGCGCTCTGCAAGTGTTAGTGTTTTCGGAATTTTAAACAGCAATAAACAGCCGGGAGATGACCAAGACCCGTTCCATTTAAACATTAAAGTGCCATTCGTACTTTCCTATCTGGCAAATCGCTCCTTTGATTCTTTTGTTCCGGGAGTGGACGATTTGCTTTATGGAAACGCTGCCGAATCCGTAGAAGGAGTTGAAAGCAAAATTGCCATCGGAAAAAAAGCTTTAGAAGATCTGGCTGTCTATAAACAGGCCAAGAAGGACAAGGATGAAGATCTGGCCCAACAAGCCATGGCAAGCTTCAGAGAAGGAGAAAAATACCTGGGTTACGGTTATCTGGACACCCCTGAAGAAGCCGTACCAAATGTTGCGATCACTTTTTACGCCTTCCGTGTCATGTTCATACTCGGGTCTGCGTTTCCAATTATCTTCCTGCTCTTCCTCTTTTTCACCATGAAAGGGACCATTACCAAGCAGAGATGGTTACTGCCCATCGGACTTTTCTCCGTGTTTTTTGGGATGCTTGCCTCTCAGGCAGGTTGGATTGTCGCGGAACTCGGAAGACAGCCCTGGGCCATTCAGGACTTCCTACCGGTGAATGTTGCTACAACAAACCTTTCAGCTTCCAACGTTCAAATTACATTTGCCTTGTTTTTCATTGTATTTACAGTTCTGCTCATCGCTGAGATCAAGATCATGCTCAAGCAAATTTCAATCGGACCGGAGGGCTCAAAATGATAGGATCACTGGATTATTCAACACTTCAACTACTTTGGTGGTTTCTATGTTCTGTCGTAGGAGCCTTGTTTTTATTCCTTAACCTGGTACAGGGCGGACAAACATTGTTATGGCAAGTTGCAAAGACTGATGTGGAAAGCTCCCTGGTAATCAATTCCCTGGGAAGAAAATGGGAACTGCCCTTCACAACCTTGGTACTATTCGGCGGTGCCCTGTTTGCTGCTTTTCCAAAGTTCTATGCCACTAGTTTTGGCGGTGCCTACTGGGTTTGGATTCTGATTTTGTTTTCTTTTGTCATTCAGGCAGTCAGTTACGAATACCGGAAAAAACCAGATAACTTCCTGGGCGCAAAGACCTACGAGCTTTTTCTGCTCTTAAACGGTGCGGTAGGTATCTTGTTGATTGGTGTGGCAGTCGGAACCTTTTATACCGGTTCCAATTTTACGCTTAACGACTACAACCAGGTAACCTGGGATTATACACTGGGTGGAATCAACTTAAGAGGTCTGGAAGCAGCCTTTTCCCTGTTCAATCTTTCCCTGGGTATCTTCCTGGTGTTTAATGCCCGCGTATTGGGTGCCTTGTACCTGTTAAACAGTATCGATTTTTCCAATACTCCCGATCTGGAAGCAAGATTGAGAAAAGCAATCTTAACCAACTTCCTAATCTCGCTGCCATTCCTGCTCTATTTCCTGGTATCAGTCTTAGTGATGGACGGTTTCGGCTTCGATACGGAAGGTATTGTTTCCATAGTTGAATACAAGTATCTTGGAAACCTGTTGGCGGTGCCCGCACTATTGATATTTTTGCTGGCGGGAGTGATTTTGGTTATAACCGGTGTTTATTTTACGAAATTTAAAAACAGCTATCGAGGAATCTGGCCATACGGACTCGGAACGGTGCTGGTCGGACTCACTGTTCTTTGCCTTCCGGCATTCAACAACACATCTTTTTATCCTTCCAAGCTGGATTTGCAATCAAGCCTGACCATCTATAACGCTTCATCCAGTCATTTTACCTTGACGACCATGACATATGTCTCCCTGGGTATTCCATTTGTCCTGGCGTACATTGCTTATGTCTGGCGGCAAATGGATTCCAAAAAGTTGACATCCGATGAAGTAACTAAAGGCAAGGCTTATTAAAGGAGAAAATATGGATGCTATATTATTAATTCTATATCTGGCAGTCGTGGTCGTTTCCTATAAAGGTGCGGTAATCCTGCTGGATAAATCTGATTTATTGTAGAAAGAGAATCCCCCGCCGCAAGAGGCGGGGGATCAAACCTTTGGAATAACCCTCGCACGGATTAGCGAAACTCGCAGTAAACAACCTGAATAGCGTTCCAAGCAAAGCTGTTCAAACACTTGTGAGACCTGAACCTGCCCCGCTTTACTTCCTTGGCAACCGGTCGGTGATTTCCGGCAAATCTTTAAGCATCTCTTTCGCCCAAGGCGGTAAGCTCTTTTGCATCTTCACATAGCTACCTTTTTGTACCCGGGCAATTTGTTTGAAAGGATCACTGTGTGATGAATTATCCAACAACCTGGCTTCATCGACTAAGGTAAGGATTTTGGTGACGTAACGTATGGTCCGTGGGATGCGAGTATGGATTTTTTCAGCAGGGACATCATGCCCGCCTTCACTCACTCGTTGTAGGACACGAGCCTGGTTAAGGCCAGTGGATTCAAGATGGATGTAAACCAGAATAATTTTATAACCCAAGGCTTTGGCATTAGCGACAAAGTCTATCTTGGACACATGTGAAAAAACAGTCTCAAAACAGAAAGAAGCACCTTGTTGGATCAGCTGTTCCCTCAGTTTTTCTGCTAAGTTGGCTGCATCGTAGCTCACGGTTTCCGGATGTTCAGGATTGATTGCCGCGGCTATGATGTCTGCATTAATAAACTTCATTCCACGTTTTTTAAGAAAATCGCGGTAAAACGTAGATTTACCGGCTCCATTGCCGCCGGCGAGCAGCCAAAGCTGCTTTGTTTGTGTCATGTCGCGGCCGTAAATTCACCGTTTTTAAACTTGCCGGTTAACCTGGTGCCTTCGATAGAATCCACTTTATCTATCAAACCCGGTCGAGACGAACTTGCTTCGTAATAAACGGAAGCCTCCGTTACTTTATCAGACAGCGTTCCCTCGGCTCTCCCTGCTTCCAGGTCACCAAACACGTCTTCAGAATCAACGGGAACAGAATCCAGTGATTCTACTTTCAATCTTTTGAAACCTTGAATCACGGCAAAAACATCAGAAATATCCAGAATGTTTTCCACGGTTTTTCCCAGTTCCGCCCAAAATTCAATCTGCTTCGGAACAGAACGTTTTTGTATGGTTGCCTCTCTTTCCGCGGCTGCAACCAAAGCCGGATTTAATCGCATGGGGCTGGCCATATTAAGATCCTTTATTATTTGCTGCTTTTTGCTACAATATTAGCTTACCGCTACAAATATGTCAATTTGCTGCATAGTCTCGGACGATGTTTTGCAGCGATTGTCGTTTCGCCTGATGGGCAACACAGTTGCCCATCCTACACGGTGACATATTGTCAACATACTAAATGGGCTCTGACCGAATTGCAAAAAGTGCTGGGGAAACCGGCGCAGCTTGCTCCACTCCCAAAGAATAATCAATAATCAATTGATAATATTAAATTATTAATCATTGAAACAGGTAGGATGGGTAACTTGTTACCCATCAATTCAATACTGGCAGCCTGCTTATCTTTCAAAGTCAATAATCAATAATCAATTGATAATATTAAATTATTAATCATTTACTCAGGTAGGATGGGTAACTTGTTACCCATCAATTTGATCCCTGGCCGTTAAACACTAATTATCCAAATTATAACTCACAGCCAGGCTAAACGAATAGGTTTCGCGGATGGAATCATGAACTTTCGTGGGATTATCCGGATCAGACTGAATTTTACCTCTCCCGTAGCCGCCCACGGCACCAACGGTAATCATGGTCGGACCATTAAAAATTGAATAACCGAGTGACAACCCGTACATATCTATCTTTTCGGCATTTGTGGTTGAGGAATCCGGTTCTTCACGACTGTCAAAATTGGTAAATACTCCCGCCCTGATAACGTTTTGTTCGTTCAGAAAATGTTCCACACCGAAAGAAATATTAAGCACATTGATACGGTCATCTTCATTGAGAAGGTAATAGTCAATATCAGACGTCACCATAGTATATGCAGATGGAAACCAGGCCCAACCAAAGGTAATCTCAAGGGGCATTTTCCGGTAATTGTTAGTGGTATCTGTGGAGTAGGTAATTTTTGTGTCTGATGAATCCTTTTCATTAACCTGAACTTCCTCGGCAGAATGGGACAAAAACGTCCGTTTCAAAACCAGTGCTAATGACCACTCATCAGCCGGTGCGTACATGAATCCTGTTCTAAAATGCAGGCCGAATTCATCGCCCCGGGTGTTATCAAATCTCCAGTCAGCGGACGCATCACCGGTATTGGTCAAGCGATTCAGCTGGGAGTCGTATTGCCGTTGATAGGCATACATAGTGATCCCCCAGGAAAGCTTTTCCGTCAGGAATGTAGCGTAAGTAGGGCCGTATTTATAGGTTCTGTCATCACTTCTTCTGTTAATCACAACGTTGTTATCGAATTCCTGATCCTGATGAAGCTCGGTGGAGTCATCAATCACATAGGAGATGCCGATCACGGAATCCCCGACACGTTTCATGTAACCGGCAAAATTTATTAAATAGCGCCAGCCTTCCATCAACTGGGATTCATTACCCACCGATTTTTGATAATCGTTATAGACGAAGTTGGTGGCATTGGAAATTCCAACCATGGACTGCTTCGCCCCATATACGAGTCCGGCAGGATTGTAGTAAGCACCGGAAGCATCATCGGCCACAGCGGAGTAGGCTCCAGCGAGGTTTGCTCCCCTGTCACCCACCAACAGTTCTTTGTAATGATAGATATCCGCTTTGATCTCGTTTGCCGTCAACAAACCTAAGCAAAAAAAACCAATGATCATTCTTTTAGTGAGTTTTCTCATGGAATCTTTTTTGATGTTTTCTGCCATAAAACGTTTTGGTAGAGAGTTTTCCGGCTTCGGCTTCAATTTGTCTGATCCGATCCGCCAGAGGCGGATGAGTTTTAGAGATTACCTCTCGCCGATTTTGGTATGTTTTGTTGTCTATCTTTTCTAAAAACCGGACATAACTTTTCCAGTCGTAATTCAAAGCGATCATGATCTTAATCGCTTCCAGATCGGATTCTGTTTCAAACTTTTTTTCAACACCGATTTCAAAAAGCAGATCGGCTGCTTCATCCAGCAGTTTATCCAACATGGCAGCCCCTGAAACAGCACCGCCACCGGCTGCTACTCCAAGACTGGATAAAAAGGCATTGGATTGCCCTCTCAGGTTTATCTTTTTAACAATATGCCGATTGTTGATATGGGATATTTCATGGGCAATTACCCCAACGAGTTGTGCCTCGTTTTCCATCAATTGAATCGCGCCACGGGTTATAAAAATATAACCCCCGGGGATGGCATAAGCATTGATTTCAGGAGAATCCAACACGGCAAACTTAAAATTGAGATCAGATCGGCCCATTTGACTAGCCAACGCTGTGCCGATGATACTGACATAATCCGATACCTTGTCATTATCCCAGGTTTTTATTTGTCCAAGAATTCTTGCCGCCAGGTTTCTGCCAAACCTGATTTCAGCAATGGTGTCATCTTCGGTATATTTGATCGCCGTTTTGTTAGCCCTGGCCCGACCAGCATAGACCGGACTTGCCAACAGTATTACCAGAATGAATACTACGAATCTATTCACCTTCATTAATAAAATCAATCGCTTCGTTAACATCGACTTCTACTCCTTCCATTTTTGCCAGTGCAATAAAATCAGGTCCTTCTTTAATTTCCAGTTTATCCTTGCCGGAATCCATCAACCCCCTCGCAGCAGCCGCGCTGGTAAACGTTGAAGCTCTTTTTCTGGCTTTGGATGTAATATCCACCTTTTTCTTAAACAAGGATACCCGTTTTTTGGGTTTGTTTTTTGAAAGTCCCAGTTTGTTCACCCAACCTTCCCGATTGCCGAATTTTATCTTCACCCAATTTTTCCGCGTATTGAGTTTTTCAACCTCATTTCCCCGCTTTAACGTCAGCAGCTTTTGTGAACGATGATCCGGCTCCGACATTAATTTGATCTTATAACTCCTCACATACAAAGTATCAGCTAAGATAGAACCGACAGGCCACAGCATTATCATCGCCAGTCCCGTGAAAAAGCATGTTTTTAATTTCATAGTTACCTCTCTTTCTAATCCAACCAATCGATCCGCTCAGATACTTCCAAAAAAAAAGTATTCCTTCTATCCCATTATAAACAATTTCCTATTTCGATGTGTATACATAACAGCCGTCCCAGCTTTCCGGTGGTGATTCCGATTTGAACTCCCGTATTCTTTTAATGAATATACCAGCAACGGAATCATTTTTATTGACCTCCAACACCTGTTGATAAGCATCTTCAGCAACTGCCCAGTCTTTATTCAGATAGGCGTTAAAACCTTTGTTTGTCAGTTGTGCGATTCTCTCGAACAGTCTCCTTTCTTCAACGTTTGTGTCAGGATTGGTCAATGGTTCGTAAATCATTGCCGGTTCGGTTTTACCTTTAACCCGCACCCTGTCAATCGTACGGCAGACAAATGTTTCATCAAGCATCTCATGGGCGGATTCCGTGATTAAAATCGAACAACCATATTTTTTGGTCAGTCCTTCAATCCGTGAAGCAAGGTTTACATTATCACCGATTACCGTGTAATCCAGACGTTTAGTGGATCCAATATTTCCGACTATCACCGGACCCGTATTTAATCCCACACCAATTTTTATTTCCGGAAAATCATTCGTTTTAAAGTGTTGATTGATGACTTTTAATTGATCAATCATTTCCAGGGCACAGGAAACAGATTGTCGAGCATGATTTTTCATTGCAATGGGAGCACCCCAGAAGGCCATCACGGCATCACCTATAAACTTATCCAAAGTTCCCTTGTATTTAAAAACCAGCTCCACCATTTCATGCAGATAATAGTTAAGCATCTCCACAACTTTTCCGGATTCAAGTGATTCTGAAATAGAGGTAAAGCCGCGAATATCGGAAAAGAGAATCGTCAATTGTTTGGTTTCTCCAATTTCCGCTGTCAGGGATTTCGACTCCATCACTTCCGAAAGCACACTGGGACTCAAATATTGTGAAAACATTCGCTTGGTTTTCAATCTTTCGCTGCCTTCGGTAAAGGCCATATAAATAAAAGAAGCTGCATATACCGACAGCATGCCTCCAATGACCGGAAAGACAATTGCCAACCAAACTTGGAAGGAGCTGAATAAATAGTAAGCAATCAAGACATATGAGAACGTGATTACCAGTGGAATAGTGCTTTTAAACCAGATTTTAATGTCACTCGTGATGATCCATGCGATCAGGAAAGCTATTAGAACGGAAACAATGATTTCGACGAATAGAGGCGGTTTGGCTATGAAATCATTTTCCAGAACATTGCTGATAATAGAAGCATGTAAGAAGACACCCGGAAAATTTGGACCATACGGAGTTGGTTTAAGGTCTTCTACGCCAACGGCACTGGCTCCTACCAATACGATCTTGTCCCTGAACATATCCGGATCAATGATCAAATCTTCGAAATTACCTTGGTCAATCTGCTGGATGGTTGCAAAAACTCCCCCGATGGATAAAGTCCGGAACTCGTTTTTGGGATTGATAAGAAAATCGCCGTTATCCTGCAAGGGAATAAGTGTTTGTCCCCAATTAATTGAGTTATCCGTTATACTAATTTCATTTTCCGGTTGTTGATGGATAAGTGCAGCAAGAGAAAGCACAGGGAACATTCGGCCCTGATAAGTTCTTATAAGTTTGGTCCGTCTAAAGACACCGTCATTATCCGGCAGGAACTCGACAACACCGATTCCGGCAGTGTTTTCGTAAAGCTCTGCCAAAGGCAGGTAGTAGTTGTTGTTTCCTGATTCGAAAAGTTCTGCGGAACCGTTTGCTTTTAATGAAAACCTTTCCACAAACAGCTCAGGTAATTGTCTGCCCAAAACACTGTCCCTTGGGTCCCTCATCGGTTCGTGCAATAACTGAACTGCGTGGATGGCATGTCCCATCTCCATGCTGCTGGTTACCAGATCAATATCATCCGGTCCCAACTCACCGTTCTCATCCCTGGGAATCTGCGGTTCAGTAAAAAGAATATCATAAAGTACCGCCTTGACGCCTTGTTCAGCCAGAAAAAGATTCAACTCCGCGTACAATGTCCTCGGCCACGGCCATCGACCAACCAGTGGATTCATCGATTCCAGGGAAGCTTCATCTATCAATACAATCACTATGTCTTCATGACCGGTTTTTTGTCCTTCCCGATACTGAACCCTCATATCAAAGGTCTTTTGTTCAAGGAAGGCCAGGCCCCCTATTTGCTCGACAAACAGCAATATAGCCACACAAACAAGTGATATGATAAGCGAAACAACGAAGCGTTTTCGGGTTTTTACCTTCATAATTGGGCCAGACCTGGACTTGTGTCAGATTAATCAGCTTGGTTTCAATTATATAACAATCTACCACAAACAAACAATAAACAATTAAGATATGATCCTTAGTTCAGTTAGTGCCTGAACGAAAACCAGTTTAAACCCTACCGGTAAAAACATTAAGAGCAGCTTGGCGCTGCGAAGTTTAGCACCTTCAGCATTAAGCGATCAGCTCTCAGCCAGTTTTTGTTCGATTTTTCAATGCCCTATGCTGATTGCTGAAAGCTGACGGCAGGTTCATCTTCAAGCTGAATGCCGGTATCTGGGACAAGGCCGGATAGCGATATAGCGATTTTTCATTCAGACACTGGTTTTAAACTATTGGATTATTCACGAATTTTAAAAACCTGTTTGACCTCAAAATTGCGATAAAATAAAATAGAACGCCATACTTTTAAAAATAAATGAAGCAATAAAGCTTACAATTTAAAGGAAAAAGTAAAAAATGAAAGGCACTGAATTGGTACTTAAAGCGTTGCTGGATAATGGTATAACCTATGTTTTCGGATATACCGGCGGTGCTATTATGCCGGTTTTCGATGAAATGGAGAAACAGAAGATTTTCTCCTTTATCATGTCTCGACATGAGCAAGGCGCTGCTTTTATGGCCCAGGGACTGTCGCGAGCTTCACTATCTACGGCAAATCCAAAGGTGGGCGTCTGCATGGCTACTTCCGGTCCCGGGGCAATGAACCTGGTCACCGGAATTGCCGATGCCTTGATGGATTCCGTTCCCGTACTGGCAATCACCGGTCAGGTGCCAACTTCAGTTATTGCAACCGACGCTTTTCAGGAAAGTGATGTCGTCGGTGTCATGATGCCCCTAACCAAGCAAAGCTATATGCCACTTGCTGCGGAAGACATTGAAGAGACTATCCATGAGGCATTGTATGTTGCCAAAACGGGCAGAGGCGGACCGGTAGTCGTGGATATACCCAAAGATATTCAGGCACAGGAAACCAATGGCGATTACTGTTTCGATGTCACCTCATATGAACCTGCCCTGCCTGGTTTTAAGTATTCACCGGAACCGGATCTTGATTTGTTGAAAAAGGCGGTAGTGATGATTAACCGCAGTGAACGACCTGTCATTCTTTGTGGACACGGCATAATTAACAGCAATGCCGGCCGGAATCTGCAATTGTTCGCTGAAAAAACCAATATACCCGTCGGATTTACCCTACACGGACTTTCAGCTATCCCGGCAGATCATCCATTAAGCCTCGGAATGGTCGGCATGCATGGCAGTGTGGAAGCAAACCGGGCATTGCTTAACTGTGACCTGATGATCTCTTTTGGAATGCGCTTCGATGACAGGGTAACCGGCAATTTGAAAAAGTTCGGAGTCAATGCGGATGTTATCCATATTGAGATTGATCCTTCAGAAATTGACAAAAACGTTGCTACATCCCTGGCCATCAATGCAGACGCCAACAAGGTTCTAAAACACCTGGCGATCGATCCTGAATGCCTTACGAAACCCCGGAGAGCCTGGTTTGAGCAGATAGATATGTTTCGAGCAGAACTGGCGGAGGCAACTCAAAATGAGATCAAAAAAGGTGTCGGCAGGGAAGGCCAGTTGCTAATGAAGAATATTGTGACCAAATTGTCGGAGGTTACCAAGGGTAAAGACATTATCGTGTCCGATGTCGGCCAGCACCAGATGATACTGGCCCGGTTCTATAATTTCCAGACATTTAACAGCTGGTTCAACTCAGGCGGAGCCGGGACCATGGGTTGTGCCTTACCAATGTCTGTAGGAGTTAAGTTGGCCAGACCTGATGAGCGCGTTTGGACTATCAGCGGTGACGGCGGATTCCAAATGAACATTCAGGAGCTGGGTGCCATCATGGAACACGAAATCGATATAAAAATTCTGCTCTTTAACAATGGATACCTGGGAATGGTTAGGCAATGGCAGACCATGTTTTATGATGGAAGATTCGCAGGAACCCCTATGAAAAATCCGGATTTTGGAGCGATTGCCGGTGCTTATGGCATTCCGCATTTAAAAGTATCCACTTCTGATCAAATTGTTGAAGCTCTTGAAATCGCAGCTGCACACAAAGGTACCTATATGGTGGAATTTCTTTGCGATCCAAGCGAGATTGTATTACCAATGGTTCCTGCCGGCGGTGGCATTACGGATATGATTGTTTCCCTGGATCAAAAAAATAATGCTTGAGGAATAAAGCAATGACAAAACTGAATTCGAAAAAGCGACGAGCCATCACCGTGTTCGTTCACGACAGACCCGGAGTACTCAACAAAATATCGATGCTGATCCGCCATAAAATGTACAATGTGGAAACACTCACTGTAAGTGCTACCGTTCAAAGAGGTTATAGTCGGATTACTCTGACACTTTATGAGAATGATGACAGAAAATCCCGTCAAGTAATCAGTCAACTCGAGAAAATGACGGAAGTTATTTCGGCGAGGGAGCTGGATGCGGCCCGGAGTTTTTGGCGTGAAGTAGCTTTAATAAAATTTGAAGCCAATGATGAGCAATTTGATTCTCTAATAGATAAATACAATTTTGAAGTTTTGGACAGGCAAGATGAAGAAGTTTATATAGTTCAACTCGCTTCTATCTCAAAAAAGATCGATGACCTCTTGTCAGAGCTTGGCAGGGACAAAGTTATTGATGTTGCTCGCTCCGGTTTTACGGCGTTGGAGCGATAGCATGCCAGGGATTCCGGTGTTACTATCCATTAGAGTGTCAATGAGTGTTAGACAAGCCTTGGTAGATTTATAACAGCCGGATTCACCGGGAACAATTACCTGGTTCTTTGTCGCATCAGGCAATCAGCCAGAACTAAAGCGGCCATACTTTCAACAATAGGAACGGCGCGAGCAACAATACAGGGATCGTGCCGACCTTTAGCCTCCAGGGTAGTCTCGTTTCCTTCAAAATCTGTAGTTTGTTGTTGTTGGCCGATAGTCGCGGGTGGTTTGAAGGCAACTTTAAAGAAGACCGGCTCACCATTGGAAATACCGCCTTGGACTCCCCCGCTATTATTTGTCTTGGTACCTAGCCTTTCACCTTTTTTTATAAATGGATCGTTATGTTCGGATCCTTTCATTCGGGTTCCCTCAAATCCGGAACCGATCTCAAATCCTTTGGAAGCGGGAATAGAAAGCATTGCCTGCGCTAACAAGGCTTCCAGCTTTTGAAATATCGGTTCGCCCAGACCTACGGGAACATTTCTGCAAACGCAGCTGACCGTTCCTCCGAGAGAATCTTTCTCTTCCTTGGTTTTTTTTATTAACTCAATCATTCTGTCAGCCGAGGCCTGATCCGGACAGCGAATGATATTTCGGTCCACCTCCCGCCGATTTAAAGAGAGTAGATCAGGTTGCCGAGAATCGATATGAGAGACTGAACTAACCCAGGACACTATTTCGACATTGAATGCTTCTCGCAATATCTTTTCCGCTATTGCTCCTCCACAAACCCGACCAATAGTTTCTCGAGCAGATGACCGACCACCGCCACTGGATGAGCGGATACCGTACTTCATTTGATAGGTATAATCGGCATGGGAAGGTCTGGGTATATTCGCCATTTCCGAATAATCTCCGGGCCTTTGATCTTCGTTGGGAACGAACAGTGATATTGGAGTTCCCAGGGTTTTTCCGTTTTCCGTACCGGATTGAATCACTACCTGGTCCTTTTCCTTACGTTCTGTTGAAACAGCACTTTGCCCCGGTCTCCTTCGATCAAGTTGGGCTTGGATATCGGCCTCGGAAAGTTCCAATCCGGGAGGGCAACCGTCAACAACTGCTCCAACGCCTTTACAATGAGATTCACCAAATGTTGTTACCCTGAATATATTACCAAATGTGCTTGACATGATTTTTTTTTAATAAATTATTGATTGTTTAACTAACGGTCTCCTTACCCGTCACCCTGTCCGGGTTTCCTGCAGTTTCTTAAAGGTATGTTAACTCTTCTCATTTAGCTTTGCTATGGCTTAAACATTGTTTTCGCCAAATAAATATCTAAGAATGTCTGACCTTTTTACATTGCCGCTCTGCTCCTCCACGATGACAACAGGAGCCTGTACCAAACTAAGCTGTGACACTGTTATTTAAGTTACCCTCAAACTGCGGAAAGTCATCCTCATTTGCAGTCGTTTCCGGATCATTTGCTGATTCCATCCGGTACTCTAACAACAGATGATTTTTTTAAAATCCCAATAGATCCAAGATATGGACTTCCGCACGACGATTTACACCTTGATGGGGGTATCCGTGGATGTGAATGGCAGGATTGAAATTCAGTTCGATTACACTATAGACCTCATGAAGTGTATTCATAACAGGATTAGAAATAGAGCCTGCAATAATGATGTCTGCACCGCAAATTCTGGCTCCCACGGCTTGTGCCGATTTTATTGCGATTTCTTTGAACACCGGTGACATGTCATCGGTATAGTCTATGCTGTCACCCCCGGTGCTGATATTGGAATTCTTCCGCAGGTAAACTACCTCTCCGTTTTTTGGAATAGTGTTGAAGTCTTTCCCCTGTTGTTTGAGAAATGTTTTTTCAACGGTTCCAAGCTGAACCTGTTCCAGCGGCTTTTTGTAACCAATACCTCTTAAAGGATTGTTGTTTTTTGATTCAACCAGTTCCGAAATAGTATTTGTACCGTTTCCCGTCACATTGGCCGCAATCCTCTGCAAAACTCCAATTACCTTGTTATCAATTATTAAAAATCGGTACTCTTTGCCATCGATAAACTCTTCCGCGATGATTGAATGATCAAATTCGAATGCCTCATCCACGGCATCCCGGTATACCTTTGTTGAACTGAGTGATTTGATGATAGTGATTCCGATTCCAAAATTGGTACTTTTTGGTTTGATGACAATATCCTGTCCTGCCAGTTCGTTATAAGTGTCCATGGCATCTTGAACCGTATCGAACACATATCCGGCCGGAACCTGTATTCCGCTATTCTCAAGAATCGATTTTGTTACAGCCTTATTCTCCATGATTAAAGGAGCCATGTAGTTATCTGCCGAGGTGCGCGTGGCTTGTTTGATGTACTCGGTTTTTCCGTTTTTGGTTAACTGCAGAAAATTGTCCTTTTTATCGAGGACTTTAACCGTAACGTTCCGATTTTCTGCTTCGGCAATCAACAGTTGCGTGGACAACTCCAAATCATTAAAATGTGATGCTGGCAAATCCATATATGCTCCTCCCTTTCTTCCCAAATACTCAAGACGCCATCATTGTTTTTTCAGGTTGTGCCCTGCCGTGTTGCTTCGCCTTATTTAAACCAAATGTTTCGTGGTTTTGGTTTGAAGCATCAATTTCCGCAACAATGCGTGCCGAGGGTAATTGAGCCAAATCCCTCAGTTTTGAATATTGGGCCTCGACGCTGCTTGTAAAATCGCCTTTACCTCCGGCTTCATCCAACATGTCTGCTATTTCAAATAATTTCGAAAACAACTCTTCACCCCAGTTTTGTATCGTTACCTTTTTATTTGAATGGGTTCGAAGTTTCAGTTTTTCGTTTCTGCCATATAAAGCGGTTAACTGGGCGTTATCGTTAAATCTTTCCAGATCTTCACGAGTCAGATCTCTACAGCTTTCAAACGTGCAAAACAGAATAAAAACATGAGTAAAATAGAGTTGGTTGAGACCTATACCAGGAGTTTCATAGGGATCCAGATCAAACGTCCTGATCTCGATATAATCGATTCCCTTTTGCTCCAGCGCATCCAACATGATTTGCCCCTTTTCTAACTGTTGCTTAAACCTGACCGGCGCGTAATATTCATTTTCGATCTGCAACAGATTGTCGTTTAACTGCACCTGCTTACCCTGTTGATAGATTCCGAGTCGATTATAGGTATCCACTTTTGTTGTTAATGCTTCTCTCAGTTGGGAAATGTAAGTACCCAGGGAGTTGTACGAAACATTCAACTGGTTTTGAAAACTATTTTCATAACCAAAGCGACTCATACGGAGCGAGGTAGCATGTTTGACCGGATCATTAAAGGTAACACGACAACCGGCTTTATCGCACATCAAGGCATTTCGCTTGAGAAAAGTACCCATGTAATCGTCCGTACCCATTGGGGAGGCTCCGAACAAATAAATCATCAACCAGCGATACCCCAGGAAATTCTTGACAAGATTTAAATAAACTTCATCCCTAAAATGCCGAACACCAAGTGTCCCGCTAAAACGATCGTATAAGGTTTCAAGAAAACCGCTGCCAAAGGAAAAATTATAGTGAATACCGGAGATCATTTGCATGCGTTTGCCATATCTCAAAGCGAGACCGGATCGATAGATTTCCTTCGCTCTTCCTTCCGGAGAGTCATCGTAACTCGCAATAGGAATCAATTCATCCGGTGGTAACGCTCCCGGCATACTTAATGGCCAGAACAACTCGTTACCCATGGATTGAGAAGCCCCTGAGTGCAGCTCTGACAAGAAACGATGGGTTGCTTCTATGTCCCCAAAGGCGGGTGTAATTAGTTCCACCTGGCTTTCAGAAAAATCAACAGTTATCTGCTGATTGTTGATTTTATCTCCAAAGGATTCAGGATGGGGAGTAAGCGCCAGGTCTCCGGTCGGGGTGATTCGCAGGGATTCTTTTTCCAATCCCCATTTACCTTCTAAAAGCTGACTGTTTAAACCTTTGTTGGAAAACAGTTCCATTATTGATGAAAAATCCCATCTCGCCATGGTGTTCCCTCCCGAGACCTAAAAAAAGTTTTATTTTTCGATTATCTTCAAACCACCGGTTTAAAAACAGATTAGACAAAGTTTTTGATTAGTTCGATTGCTTCTTCATTAATCTTGCACGACATGGTTTTTCCCTCGCGAGTGCAGCTTATTAACCCGGCATTTTGCAACTCTTTCATATGGTGGGAGATCGTCGAACGAGAAATCGACATGCAATCACATGCCTTGGTGAATGCCTTTTCAATACCACTACAACACGCCAGGTCTTCACCGGCAGACATGTTGTTTATCTGCCATTCGTACAAATACTTAAACAATTTCAATCGTTGCTCATTGGAAAGAGCTTTGAATATTTTTGTCAGTTCCATAGTTCTATAACTATCGAACTATTATTGAAACGTCAATCCTTTGATACATGTTCAAGTATTTAAAATATTGCTATCAAGGGTGATGTTGAAAACAAGAACTCCCGGGTCGTTTCGTCTTTTATTTATCGGGCAGTTACATTAGAGTACAAGGCAAGCAAAATCGGAAGGTTTCTTAAAAAAAAAGCTGCAGAAATCCCATGAAAACACCAGTAGTCTTCCTGTTAAGCATATTGTTTGGATTGTTTTTATCCTCTTTGCTGACGGCAGATAAAAGCCGATACACCCCCAATGATCGTACTTTGATCACTGTTTCTCCGGAAGCTGCCGGAATGGAGTTTCAAAAGCTGAGGAAAATAAAAGGGCACTTCTCCGGTGGAAAATGGTTAGATTCAGTAGACAGTTGGATGGGGCGTAAACACCGGTTGATGTTATATTTACAGAAAGAATTGACTTCACGAAAAGCCCGGAAGGACACAATCACGGAAATTATGGGAACTCCCGACTACACTTTGCAAGGTGACAATCCACAAGCTTCGGAATTTTTTCTCGGTATTTTATCCGATGAACTGAAAGGATCAGACAATGAAATACTTATCTATAAGTGGCGGGGCAGTCACGATTTTATGTATTTGGTACTAAGGGAAGATCGCCTGATAAAAAGCGATTGGTGGATGGCAATGGAATAATCAATAAGCTCCCCGTAGTAATAGATACCTACTGCTGTTTTGTTGTTTCCCCCAACGTTCTTCCACTACTCATAGATTTCAGTCGCAACCCCAATGATACTTTGGGGCATGTTAAATCCGACATGCTTGATCGTTTTCATGTTGACGGCAATATCCAGGGGATCTTCAAAAACCATGTTTAACAGAACCGGTTCCCTGCCATTTAAAATCTCGCCGAACTTTCCGGCATTGTATTTGCCCAATTGTTTATATCCGGAATCGCTGGATATGCTTAACATAAGACCCTTTTTTACAAGTCGGGACCCAACCATGGAGAATGACGGGATTCTTTCTTGTCTGAATATTTCGGCGATTTCTGTCTCAATCCTATCCAAACAGGTCAGCGCGGTCACATAAACCGCATCTGATGATCCGGAAAGTTGAGTGAAACATTGACGACAGGTTTCATCTGCTTTTTCAGTATTTGTCGTGGTATCTAATACTTCACATAACACAAGCTCGAACCCTCTTTCCGCAGCAACAGTCCTTGCATCTTTAACGGCGGAATATATGAGGCCCTCTGGTGTGTCTTCATAAGCAATACCCATTGTTTTAAACCCTACAATACGATGAAACATCGAGATCTGGCGAGTATAACGGTTTGGATCAATCCTGGCGGTAACATGTCGAAATCCCGAGTTTTTTACCGATTTGATAATACCCGCTCTTAGGGGATCAGATGTAGAGAGTACCATCACCGGAACCGAATGTTTATTGTTAGCCAGGTCAAGCCCGGCCCAGGTTCCCATGGCAATGACCAAATCAAGCTTTTTGGCAACAAGTTTTTTCATCAGTTCATCAACAATCAACTTTCGCCTTTGTACATCCCATCCCGCAGAATATGCGTCTTCTTTTGAAAACGATAAATAAGGACTGTTAGTTTTTTCCAGCCAATCCCAATAAGGCATGGGCAGTTCTTCGGTCAATTTCGGAAAGCCATCATCATTTATCCAACCGTCATCAACAAGGCATTCAACAAGCGTTCTCATTGTGTCTGTATAATCCGTGTAAGGTCCGCCCTCGTAATACCCAATCCTCCATTTTTTTCCATCGTTGAGTATTGGAATGGGCTCTCCCCGGAGAGTTGGACTAAACATCAAGAGGGTAACTACCAGCAGCATAACAGCTCCACCTATTGTTTTACCCATGGTTTGACTCCTGATTATTGATTGCTCTTTGTTTGACGGATCATGACGGTAAGCAGCTATATAAAAAGAATGTAATCACATTTTTACCCATTATGTGAATTCTTTGTTTTTATTATTTTGTGCTTGAAAGAAAACCAGTTTAAACCATACCAATAAAAGCTTTAAAACCAGCTTAGCGCTTCGAAATTCAGTGTTTTCAGCTATCAGCTCTCAGCCGGATTTTGCTTGTCTTTGCAATGCTTTAAGCTGAAAAAGGCAACAGTCATGCTGATGATAAGTGATTGCGGTTCCGCAAACCAGGGTAAAGGAATTGGCTGGAAAGGAACTATCCCGGTGTCCTGTCGGTCAACCCGGGATTAAGTGGTTTAATCAATGAAGTTATGGTGTTTGCGGTTATGGTTTTGACTGGGACCGCTTGGATGCGTTTGTTTTATTTCCGCTTGCAAGTGCTTGTGTCAAAACCATATCAGCCGGTTAGGGTGGTTGGTGGGACAAAAAAGCAAATCCGCCGCCGACGTTAGTTCTTTATAATCTGGCGGCTGAAACTTGTGCGTTCGTGTCCTTCTTTTTCGATTAGTTCCTGGTTATCCGTATCCTGTCTGAATCTTAGGACATTGAGCATAAAAATCTCCAAACTGTTAATGATGTTTGGAGGCAGAATATTACCGTCTATTTCGACTGACATCACGGGAAACCGGTTATCTCTTGCCCAGGGTGTGATTAAGCCCTCAATCACTCGCCCAATCAAACAGGCAAAAGGTGATATATTCACGATCCCCGAGTAATCCTGGTACATTGCAGTAGCAGCTACTCCACTGGATACGGAGATTTCGGAATGCAGCTCTTCGTTGACAAAGAGCGTGTTGGCATTGCTCATGATTTCTTCCATATCGTGCGGAGCCGTTGGCAACAGGTTTGTCTTTTCAAGTATTTTTCGCACCTTGTTTTCAACCTTGTGCTTCCATGTTGCTTCAATATTCCAGGTAATCAACTCTTTAAACTCATCTGAAAACGGCCTCTTATACCAGGGATGTAGAGCAAGTTTCTTTTTCAGTTCATGCTTGCGAGTGTGATCGCAGTAGTAAAACCATTCAATCACCGGGGCAACCTTGGCGATGATTCCACGCTGGCTGAATAGTCGGATCAGCTCATCGACGGCGAAATCATCACGCCGCACGTAGATTTCTCCGACAATCAGAACCTTCGGCGTATCTTCCATTTTCTGCTTTAGCGGAATCTTGCGCACTTCATCCGCAACATGCTCTAACGCCGAACCTAAATCAGCCTTTTCTTCACTGGCGACCTTGACGAGATCCTGCCATAAATCATCATACTTCAACATGGCATACTCGGGATCTTCGGCGCAGGCTCGCAGTGAGGTTTCGATATCTTTCATGTAGTCCGCAATCACCGCCCCCCACCATACCTTTTTACTTACTCCCGGTCCTAATTCCATATAGGAGTTATCGGAGCTGAGGGTCAGGATTAGGGCGTTTTCAATTTCCAGATCCTTAAACAGGTTTTCGTAAAAGATATAATACTGCCCTGTACGGCAGGGACCTGTCGTGATTGGAACGAAAACCATGTAAATGGTATCCTTGTCATATTTTTCCGAAGCAAAGTACTTCAAGGTAGATCCAAGCACCAATTGCGATGGCAGGCACTCCTTACCGGACATGTAATTTCGAGCCAATTGCAGTGTATATACATCGGGAAGCGGCATCGCT
>JANQLH010000055.1 GCA_028280735.1 SAR324 cluster bacterium
TTGTGCCGGATTGGTTTTGTACCATTCGTCCATCATCCGTAAATTCCAGAAATCCACCGCCCATCGCAACCTGCGTGCCGGGTAACCCACCTTCCAACATCTCTCCGGGTACCATCACTATCCACTGCCAATTATTCGAGATTTCCGTACCGGGGATCTGTTGTCCGGTTGCAGGATCGACCTGGGGGGGTTGATCGGGTACCTTCCTGAAAGCTATTTGAATGCTTCTTTCATTTCCCTTGTTATCATATACAGTCACCGAGGTAGAGTAGTTGTACATGTCGGACCGCACATTATCATAATCAACAGGAACTTCCGGAACTTCCGTATTTGAATCCAGGTTTGCCTTGATTCGAACCCCGGTTCCTTCCTGAACTCCATCTCCAGTAGGGATAGGAGGATCAAGCTGATCCAGAATATTTATGTTTTTCAAGTCACCCACGCTTTGTTTGGTATCAAGATCAACATCCTTAACCTGAAGGTACATGCCGTCCTGCGTTGTAAGGAATCCTTCCTTGTCATAGGTGAATTGGCCTGCCCTTGTGTAGTAAGTAGATCCGTTCTTGTCCTTAATGGTGAAAAATCCTTTCCCGTCGATTGCCAAATCGGTTTCCATTTCGGTCACCTCAAAGGACCCCTGGGTCTGGATATTTTGAATATTGCCAATTTTAACCCCTTGGCCAATCTTTGCGTGACCTTTCATCGAGGTGGATAACAGGTCTTGAAAGTTAACCCTGTTAAACTTATACCCCGTGGTATTAACATTGGAAATGTTACTACCTGTAACGGTCATCGCATCCGATTGAGTTCTAACACCACTAGCACCGGAATATAGCGAACTGATCATACAATCATCTCCTTGTTTCTCGCATATCTATTGGATTCCCAGCCATCGGAAACCGGTGATTTTTTAATCATTTGAACTTGCAATATTTTTCGGTTGCAAATCTTGCATGAGCGGCAACGGAGTCGCGTTACCAAATAATTTTTGAGTCTGAATATCTATCGATGATACTTTTGACAGCGGGATCATGTTCCCGTTTACTTTTACCCATGGTTGGCCTTTGCGATATTCCACCTGGGAAATTCGTCCGGACCTGTATAAATCGATCTCAACATTTGATCCGTCCGGCCTGGTTGCCATAATTCTGACATTATACTTGCCGTCTCCCATCAAGACACCTTCATCATTTTTACCATCCCAGTTGTATTGATGTCTGCCGGCTGTTACCAGTCCCAGGTTCTGTGAAAAAACAGGTGAGCCGTCCATTTCCTCAATGGTTAATTTAACGTTGTCCGCGTCGTTTTCCAATGAATAGTAAACAGGTTTGCCGCTGCCGTTTTCCAATTCAAGATTCTTAAGCTCCAACATGACATCCTTGTCCAGAAAATTTAAGGCCTGGAAGCGTGAAATCTCTTTTTGGGTTTTATTCATGTCACCGAGTTGACCATTGATATTCTCCAGTTGCTCCATACTTCCCAACTGCGCAAGCTGAGACATCATTGCACCACTATCCATCGGACTTAAAGGATCTTGATTACTCATCTGGGTCATGAACAGATTCATAAAATCCTGTTTTTCCAGTTCCTCACCTTCACCTGCCTGGGAGGTCGCTTTTTGTCTCAAAGTAGTTTCTGCGTTAGCAATTCTGGATTGAGTGTCAATATTCATCCTCTGGCTCCTGGTTTGATATTACTTGCCTAAATTATGATGTTTACACCCGACTCGGGATTAACCTGGCTCATGGCTTGATGCACCGCCGGATCGACTTCCTGTTGAACGGACCGGTTTCGATCGGTATGTTCCTCAGACGTAAATTCATGCTGATGCTGTCCTTGGGACGAGTTCTGTGAATAAGCACTGTTTTCTTCACCTTTCACAAAAACAGTGAACTGATCCAGCTTAATGCCCTGGTTTTCCAGATCTTGTTGCAATTGGGCAAACTCAGCTGAAAGGATCTTTTTTGCCTCGACGCTGTCTACCTTGAATTCACCTGTCAGTGCCTCTCCGGCTTTTTTCAGTTTGATCTCCAGCTTACCCAGGTGCTCAGGGTTTAGACGAATGATGATGGTATCCCGACCGGAATTAAGCAGAATCTTGATGTTATCGGCAACATCCTTCACATTCGGATGTTGTTGTTCCATCTCTCTGGTTGCTGTTGTTTTGGTCGTTGTCGCAGCTTCCATTTTTTGTCCTTCTTTTACGGAAGTGTTCAGTTGATTAATGAAACCTTCCGCTTTAGCTGTCTGCTTGCTGCCATCTTTTAAAACAGTCAGGGTGTCATTTCTATTAGCCTTGTGATCAACTGTCGTATTAGGCTTTTGTGAGCTTTCCTGAATGCCTTGGATTTTTGCTCCTTCATTTTTTTCCGGTGTCAGCCTTGCCTGGATATTATCACGATTCTGGCGGTTCTGAGCCTGGTTTGCCAATTGATTCAGCTGCTCGGTTTCCTTGGGGATTTCTGTGATTGAAGCCAGGTTTGCCTGCTGGTTGGCGGTTTTTGATTCGGTTTGTTGCCTTAAACGAAACGTTTCGGAAAAGTCCTGCTTTGGAAGCTCAGCACCCGCTTCCTGCAATCCGGAAGAAATGACATGTGGCTTGAGTTCGCGAATTCTTTCATTTCCTATTTCCAAATTCGTTTTTTTCTGGTTCAGGGCATTTTCAATTGTCTTGGCTTGTGCATTCGCTTTTTCCTGGGCAGCTTGACTTTGCAAAGCCTGTCCCTGGGATTTTGCTTCTAACGAAGCTTCATACCTGTTTGCAAGGGCTTGATCATTCCAATAGGAGAGAGCTACAGATTTTTCGACGTCTTCTTCCTGTCTTTTCTGATCAATTTCTTCATGATGATCTTTGAGTTCGTCTCCTTTGGTAATCTGCGGTGACATCAGCTTCAGATCGTTTTCCGCATACTGCAGCTGGCCTTTGAAGGCGTCTGAAAGGTTGACGTCGAGTTCTGTCGGTTTGACTTCGTTGGGCGGTTGGGACTTCTGGTGCTGGTTAATTTGGGCGATGTTCATTTGGTCTCCTTACCTGGAATAATAATTCGCTTTCGTCCTTGAAAGCGTTTTATGAAAAAGACAATTTAAGTCTAATTACTTGCAGCTTCAATACGCCCCTGCTTAAAGCGGGTCACTCTCTCCGTAATATCCACGGCTACCTCCGGATCAATTAATTCTAAAACCGCCGATGCTCTCCTGGGATTCATTCTCATTATCAGGTGCATAGCGGTAACCCGATCCATCTGGTTAAAAAACACCGCAGTTCGTTCCGGATCCATGGTTTCATAATACCGGACCATCCTGGATATATCCTTTTCATCCATTTCTTTCCGGTTGGATTGCCGAGCTTCAATGTCGGCAAGCAATCGCCTCATTTGATCTTGCTTCTGCTCAATCTGCTGTGAGAGCGATTTCAATTCCTGGGCACGTTTTTCGTGTAACGCTTCCTTTACTCTTAATTCCTCCTCTCTTCTTTTCAGTTGCGTCAACACTCCTCTTTCCGCTTCCGAGTACTCTTTGGCTGTCGGTTCTTCTTCCACATCCGATGTGGCATCCGCTTCTTCAAAGGTTCCCGGTCGGATTTGGTTGATCCAGTTTTTCACCGGTGTCATCGAATAACCTTCACAACTCATACCGAAAATCA
This sequence comes from SAR324 cluster bacterium, assembly GCA_028280735.1. Taxonomy (GTDB): domain Bacteria; phylum SAR324; class SAR324; order XYD2-FULL-50-16; family XYD2-FULL-50-16; genus JAHJTV01. The sequence continues at coordinate 3,644 of JANQLH010000055.1, forward strand.
ATATGGCCGCAAAAATAGGTATGTGATGTTTCATTTTCAATGTTTTAACTGCTGCCATCAATTACGTGTGTCCAAGGTTTTTGCTACGGATGAAAAGATTTCCGGCAATTTCATCCATGCTTTTTCGTTCAATTCTGGTAATTTTTTCCTTGAAACGCTTTAATTCTTTTTCCTTCAGGATCTCAATTGTTTTCCTCGCCTTGCTCGCTTGAATCAGTGCCTGCTGCCTTTCCTCAACAACCGCTTCGGCCTTTTCAAGTCGCTCATGACAATGTGCCAACACAACTTTCATTCGCGACTTAAACCGACTCAGAAAACGCATTTGCTCAAGATCAAAGAATTGTGAACGTTTCATGTTATCCAAACTACGATCAGCGTTTCGGGTATTCTCATGAATAGTATCAATGTCATTGACAATCTCTTGTCTGACGGAAAGTGCCTCCGCCAGTTCTTTCATTTTGACTTTTTCCTGGCGCTCACGCACATCTAATGCTACCTGTAGAGAAAATCGAAACATAGCTGTTAACTCATCACGGTTTATAAATCATGATCGAATGAGATCATACAAAAGATATGCCTTATGTTATGAAACATAAGAAATTGAAAGGAGTTTCGACTTGAGCCGGTAGCTCCGCTGAAAAGGAATCGGGTTATTGGCGTTTTTGTTCCTGTCTGGATTTAGCACTTCAGAAACAGTTACTGATCTCTCCGGAAGGGGAATGGAACTCGATGTGGTGCAAAGGGCGGCAATGTCGATCGATGGGACAATCTCTATGAAATTGGTGCCCTCAAAGGGCACCAATTTCACTCTTAGTTTTCCAAGAAGCTAATTACTCTTCTTCCTCACCACCTTTTCTATTGGCAATTACTTTCTCTGCCAGGTTTGGTGCCAGAATCTCATAGGACTTGAGCTTCATTGAGAACATTCCGAGACCCAATGTCATTCCTCTTAAGGTCTGGGCATAGTCGGTAAGTTCTGAAAGAGGAGCTTCAGCGTGAACGACGGTTGTCAGTTCCTTGTAGGAATAGCTGGCAACTTTACCACGTCGACCGGACAAATCCTTACTTACCTTTCCGACGTCTGCTTCAAGCACATCGATTTCCATTTCCATAACCGGCTCAAGAATCACTGGTTTAGCCTCAGGCAATGCTTTGTTAACAGCCATCCAGCCTGCTCTCTGAAAAGCGAAATCTGAAGAATCAACAGCATGATAGGAACCGTCAGTCAGCGTTACTTTAACATCAACCACCGGGTACTTTGCTAGTGTTCCGGTTAGCAGAGCTTCCTGAATACCTTTATCGACACTTGGGATATAGTTTCGAGGAATGGCACCGCCGAAAATCTTATCGACAAATTCATAACCTGTTCCCCTTGGCAGCGGCTCGGCGGTAATATGAACATCACCGAACTGTCCGCTTCCACCGGATTGCTTCTTATATTTTCCTTGAACTGACGACTTACCGACAATCGTTTCGCGATATCCGATTTGATAAGGAACCAGGTTTATTTCCACATCGTAAATGTTCTTTAGGTGCTCTGCTGCAGCTTCCAGATGGACGGAACCTTTACCCGAAAAAAGGACTTCCTTTGTATCCGGATCGACACGCATCGTTAGAGACGGATCTTGAGCGATTATCTTATTCACAGCATCCATGGTACGAACGTCCTTGCTGCTGCCTGTCATTTCCAGTTTGAAGGTACAGCGAGACTCCAGGAAGGTTAGAGGCGGGAAGTAAATCGGGTTGTTTACATCACAAATTGTTTGGTTGGTAGCCAGATCATCCTGTTTTTCAAGAACAACCACATCACCCGGATAAGCCTCTTCTATTTCGTCAGTCTTGTCACCATTGACGATTGAAATTCTATTTACAGTCAATTTTGCAGAGTTTGACGGATTCAGTAATTTTAATCCTTTTTTCAACACTCCGGAAATCACCCTGATGTAGCTAAGTTTTCCTGCATACCGGTCAAAGGTAGTTCTAAAAATATAGCCTGAGAATGGTTCTGAGACTTCCGGTTTTCGTTCTGCTGCTTCAGCTTCCGGAGCAGTTGATGTTGTGCCTTCCCAGGCTTGGCTTTTACTATGGGATGGGAAATAGGTCTTGATATAATCAAACAGTGTTTCCAATCCAATGTTCAGTTCAGCAGAGCCGGAGATAACGGGAGTGATTTCGCATGATTTAACACCTTCCGACATCACTTTAATCAAGAGATCCTGCGGAGCAGGTTTTTCTTCGATGTAATACTCCATCAACTCATCATCCAGCTCAGCCAATCTTTCGTAAGTGGTGCTTCGATACAATTCCAGGGTCTCTGCTGCAGCTTCCGGAAGATCCTCTTCTTTTAACTTGCCGGCTTCACCGGAGATGAGCTTTTGATTGATAACATCAATAATTCCAACCAGGTTTCCACCGTCAAACCATGGAACATAGAGGATCACCGGTCGCGCCGAGAAACTGGTTTCCAAGCCTTGAAGCGCTTCATCAAAGTTTGCGTTTTCCTGGTCCAACTGATTTACGAAGATGGCTCGAGGAGTGTTACTATTAATTAAACTTTCCCATACTCTCAAGGCACCTTCGGCTCCACCAAGCGCAGAAGTAACAAAAACAGCACCGGTACTGGCAAACAATGCACTTTTAATACTTGCCAAGAAATCGGTATGTCCGGGAGTATCCATTACATTGAAAGTCTCTTCGCCTTTGTCAAAATGGAAAATACGATTGTAAATGGTAAATCCTTTATTCTCTTCTTCCGGTTGAATCTCGTAATCCAAGGACTTTAATTTGGCGTTTATTTTCACAAAATTGTTCGTCAATGTTGTTTTGCCAACACCATCCTTCCCGACAATGGCAATATTGTGAATATTCTGACCGCTATGACTTGTGTGCATTGATCCTCCTGTTACCGTTTGATTGATCTGATACTGGGAATGTAAATGCCCTGAATTGAGCGTAAAAGATGTCTTGCAGTATAGCGAATTGACAAGAATTGTGTTGTACTCACCTTGACGTTCGTACTTTCAGACGCTGTCCTAAACCTCTTTTTCAGTAGACAACAAAGGAAAAAGGTATCCCTTTTAAAATATAGTCGTTATCTTTATAGCAAATAATATAAAATTGCTTGTTTGTGAAGAAAAGAAAGTCTATTTTTTGATCCCTTTGGGTGATTGAGAATGATTTTTTTACATTTTTATTACCACCATTCCAAACCGGCAACTAAAAGGACGAAAGCGGCTAAAAGCAAAAAACAGATTATCGGTGGCTATCGAATAACCATTCATCATGACTCAAGTATCAAACATTATAACACCCCGCCTGATCTCGGCAATTTCTCAACAGTTTAGCCTGTCCCTGGATGGCATTCATGGAAA
>JANQLH010000101.1 GCA_028280735.1 SAR324 cluster bacterium
AACCGCATCCGACCTGGATTTACAGGTACAATATGAACTGGAACCATTCCTTCATAACAAAAACAGTATGAGCGATTCCCATCTAAAGGATCGCTCAAACGCTTTGATTAATCACTTCTCCCGTAAATTCCAATTAATCAAGAAAATCAAACCGCGGGATATGAAAGACGCTACAATCCGCAACAAAATCATGTCTGTCGGGCACAAGAATTTCAGCAATCGCTTTCCCATGCTCTATCAATACTTGATTACAAAAAAAACAAATGTAACCAAGTTGTTGTCAGGCGATAAAAAGCAGAAAATTGCCTTGCTCAATGAAATCACCGGATTACAAAAATTGCACTCCAGTTTATGTATGCAGAAATCCAGGGCGGAAAAGGAAGCATTGCTCAAGGAAAAAATCCGTAAAATTCAAAAATATGTCCAAAGAAAATACCCCAAGGCGGAAGTATACCTATTTGCCTACTCCAACGATGACTACCGGGACGGTAAACATGGAACAACCCTGGAGTCGAAAGAAGCATCAGGCTCTGCTTATGAACTGATTTTAAATTATGAAGTATTGATGCCCGGGATCCAGTTTACTCCAATGATCCCAATTCACTTTTTGATGCCGGGTTCGGTCAACTCCAATCGTCCTCTTTATGAGTCATTGGTCGAAAAAATCCGGTTCGGATTTACCGATATGTACAACGCCCATCGGGAAAAGTTGGTTGATCTCGGATCGACGCCACCGTTGACAACAGATTACATGGTTTCTCATTCAGGAGCCATTTACTGGGAATCTTTCAAGGCATCTTCGGGTAACTTACCCAAAGCGATGCTAAATTTATTGCGTTTTGAAATGCTGTTCGATGAACGCTTCAATACTTCGATTATTGAATTGATCAAAAACCCCAAACGATTAGATAAGTTTGCAGGGGAAGCAATCATACCGGTTGACGAAATTCAGGAAGAATATACTGATTATGATTTCGATGATCCCGATACTGAAATCATTGACGATTACTACGATGATTTTGGAATTGAAGCTGTTAGTGACGATGGGGATCAGTATGTTGATGATACCTTGGGAGAGGAAGATAATCCCGAAGGTATGTCTATTGATCAACTGTTTAAAATGGAAGAGCGTTTTCCCAGTTTACGGCAGGATCCCTGGTGGTTGCGATACAAGGCATTAAAAATAGGTTTTGGACCGGATAACAAAGTGATCCAGGATGAAGATGAGAAACTGCTGATCTCCCGTGTGATCGACATGGGATTTGCGTTACACATCCGAGTGTCCGATATCTTCGTAAATATCAGGGAGGCCAGAAAAGCGGAAACATATCGGGAAAAATTCCTGGCGACCTTTCTGGAAAAGGCTTTCACCGGTGTTAAACGAAGACAGCTGGAACATATTGCCAATGGTGAGGTAGAGTCGGTCATCAAGTTTGAAAACGACCTTAAATATCTGTTTCAACGTTCTATGGATCGTGTTCAGGAGTATGTCGACAAATATGGTGGAGAGGATAAAACCAACCAGGATGAAAATAAAATCTGGTTCCACTATTACCAAAAGAACTTCGATCCTCCCAAAAACGTTATCCGCAGGGATATTTTAAGTCATTTAAAAGTCCCGAGAGGTCGACTGCAGATCGGTATCAATAAAAAGCAACGCTGGTTTTTCAAATCGATTCAAAAAAGCAGCCTCGGCGGGGGAAAAGATGCTTTCGGTCATCTGCAGCATCTTCCCGATGAAGTGGAGTTGTTCGAACATGATTCGTTTATGCACGGGATTGCCCATTGTATACTAAATGGTTATTACGGCGTGCTGAATCGAGGCACCTTAAAGGAAAGTCGCACCGTGCTGGAATATTCCGTCGGACATACGGAGGTTGGGAAACGATCGGCTGATAAATACGCTTTTATTAGACCGGATATTGTAGATCGACTGGTTGATAGTATCGATAGGGCTTTCCCGCCCCAGGATTATGATTTCAGAGATTGTATTTTTAAGGAGAAAGAGGTTACTGATGTCTTTATTTGTCTGAATTTGCTGGAATATGGACGAGTATCCTTCATGTATCGGGATAGCCTTAAAAACTGGTGTGTGGATGAATTTGACCACCGACCCGTGGAAAAAGCAGCAGAAGAATTATACCAAAAACAGGAGTTAATCCTGCACTCCAGGCATATTCAGAACACCATTAAAGATTTCTTTAGCAAACACGCCATTGACTTTGACAAGATTACCAAAGAAGGGGGGCTGGCATTTTGGGTCAATCCGAACAGCGTCAATACCTATCATGCTGCCGATAAATACGCCCAGAAAGAGGTGTACCTGGCCAGTACTTTCAAGGAAGCCGTGTATCGCTCAAACAGCGCGGAATTTGCCTACAAATCAGAAAACTCGGAAGAAGTCGAAGAAGCTATTGTGGAATAGCCTCCCGGGCGAGTTCGTCGCACCGTTCATTTTCCGGGTGACCGGCATGCCCTTTGATCCATTTCCAATCGATAGTTCTCTTGCTGGATTCTTCATCCAGCTCCAGCCAGATTTCCTTATTTAAAACTGCTTTGCCATCGGCCTTTTTCCAGTTTTTCTTTTTCCAACCATGAATCCATTGGGTCATGCCTTTGACGACGTATTGGCTATCAGACGTTAAAACTATGGAACTGCCGGGAGGGGTTCTTTTGATTCCTTCCAAAGCTCCCAACATTTCCATGATATTGTTGGTGGTTTTTCTGCTGCCACCGGACAGTTCCATGAGCCGTCCATCCATTTCAACAATTGTCCCCCAGCCCCCAGGGCCCGGATTTCCGGAACAGGCACCGTCGCTCCAGATGTAAATAATATCTTGTGATGGTTTCAAGAGACTTTCCGTCGTTGTTTCACCAGTTCCTAGAATTGCATCCACAGCCGATTCCAAGTTGTTCAAATCAGTTGAAGACACGCTGGACGAATCTTCCAGAAAGGAAATTAGTTTGTTTAATTTATTGATTATATTAGAGTTCATTTAACAAAATTACTGAATTGTTTCGTGTATAAAAGCCTGGGCATCGGGACCGGAAAATGAGCCTTTCAGGTGTCCTTCACCTTTTAGCAGATACTTGTATATGATCATACCATCAAGTCCAACCGGTCCCCTGGAATGAGTTTTATTGGTGCTGATTCCAACTTCTGCTCCTAATCCAAAAACGTACCCGTCGGAAAAACGTGTGGAAGCATTGTGAAAGACGCAGGCGGAATCGACCTGTTGCAGGAAGAAATCTGCTGTTTCCTCATTACTGGTAATTATCGAATCGGTATGATGCGATCCATAGGCGTTGATATGATCAATGGCATCATTTGTCGATTCAACCACTCTAATGGAGAGGATCAGATCCGTATATTCGGTTAACCAGTCATCTTCTGTGGCGTTTTCAATTGTTAACTCGGCTGATTTAGCGATTTCTGCAGTTTGTCCGCAACCCAATACTTTAACCTCTTTGTTTTGGAGTGCCTTGATGACATCCGGCAAGACTTGTTCAGCCACATTTTGGTTTACCAATAGCGTTTCAACAGCGTTACAGGCTGACGGATAATCCAGTTTTGCATCTAAAATCACGGGAATAACCATATCGGAGTCATATTCGGAATCCACATAAATATGACAGATGCCTGAGGAATGACCCAGTACAGGAATACGAGTATTGTCCTGAATAAATTTGACAAAGGAGTTGCTTCCTCGAGGAATAATCAGGTCCACATACTCATCCTGTTTTAGCAACTCCGCCACATCTCCCCGGGTTTCTATGAGATTCACGGTGTTGGTTAGATCAAACTCCTTCAATACTTCGCTAATTATATCGAATAACACTCGATTTGTATTAGCCGCTTCCGTACCTCCTTTCAAAATCACACCATTTCCTGATTTTAAACTAAGGGCGGTTACCTGGATAACTACTTCAGGACGACTCTCGAAAATAATTGCGATCAGTCCAATTGGGCATGTTACCCGTTCAAGATCCAGTCCATTGGCTAGCTTCATGGCAAATTGCCTTTTTCCGACAGGATCTTCCAATTTTGCCACTTCCTCCAGATAAGTACTCAATTGGTCAATTTTGTCGTCGGTAAGAATCAGCCTATTTAATAGTGGTTTGCTTAGTTCACCTTTTTTCAATAACTCCCCGGCAAATTGGACATCTTTTTCATTGCATTCCTTGATTCGAGAGCTGCTTTGTTTGATGCGATCACTAATGGCCAGTAGCAGTTCGTTCTTAGATTTCGTGTCAACATTTGCGATCTTTAGGCAAGCTTTTTTGGCATTTCTGGCCATTTCATTTGTCGAAAGGTTGGCTTCCATAACTATTCCTATCGTTGCGGACTATTTACTTGATGTATTTTGCTATTTGGAATGAAGGGCTGTGCAATAGACGGTTCTGGTTCGAGGACCGTCGAATTCACCAAAAAAGATTCCCTGCCAGGTTCCGAGAACCAGTCTTCCTTGAGATACAGGGACCATGACTGATGCTCCTAAAAGGGAGCTTTTCAGATGAGCAGCAGAATTACCCTCACCATGCCTATCCCGACTAACCTTCCAGGGAGCAACTGCTTCCAAGCGATGTAACAGGTCGTGAACAACATCCGGATCAGCATTTTCATTGATGGTTAAACCACAGGTTGTGTGCATGACAAAAACGTGAATAACTCCATATTCCAAATTCAATTCCTGAACTGCCCTGGAGACATTTGAAGTAATATTGATTAGATCGGAATGATCTGTCGTTCGCACTGAAAACTTGGTAGCTGATTCCATAATAACCTTCGGTTTGAGGGAGAAAACAACAAAGGACGATATCTACAATTAAACTATCTCTGTAGATCGTTCAACCCGATTCAAAATGGGAAAGGGACTAACACGGAGAAAAGGCTACAGCTGGTGGGACTGCTCTAAGTCAACGATCAGGGTGTGGTTAGAGCTAAACACCCTGATCGTTTCTAATATTGGATGACAAGATACCTTGCTTCTAAGAAGCTGCGATTTGTCTTGAAACTGCTATTTTAATTTGTTGCTGGAGTTCGTTGGCAAGGTCTATTTTTTCCGGATCTTTCAGTACTTCAGCAAGTTCTGCTTCAGCTTTCTGTTGATCAGACTTGGCACCTTCCACATCGATTTCTTCTGCTAATTCAGCTTCACTGGCCAGGATAGTAATTTTATCCTGACACACTTCAGCATATCCAAAATGAACAGCAACTTTCTTTTCTGTACCACTATTTTTGTAGCTTAGTACTCCACTTTGCAAATTGGTAAGCAGCGGGATATGGCTGGGCAAAATACCTAATTCGCCCATTTCTCCTGGAATGGTGACATATTCCGCTTCTGTTTCCAATATAACCTGCTTTGGAGTAACGACTTCTAGAGTTAAGTTTTGGCTCATGAATACGTTTTGAATTAGAGGTTCTTAGCCTTTTCCAAAGCTTGTTCAATTGTACCGACCATAAAGAAAGCCTGCTCAGGAATCTCATCCAGTTCGCCGGAAAGGATCATGTTAAATCCCTTGATGGTATCTTTTATTGATACATATTCACCCTCCATACCGGTAAAGGCACTTGCCACGGAAAAGGGCTGTGATAGAAACCGCTGGATCTTTCTGGCTCTTTCAACAGTCTTTTTCTGTTCATCAGAGAGTTCGTCCATACCGAGAATAGCAATAATATCCTGAAGATCCTTGTACTCCTGGAGAACTTCCTGAACGTTCCTGGAACACTCATAATGCTCTTTACCAAGGATATTCGGATCGAGAATTCTGGAAGTTGAATCCAGAGGATCTACCGCAGGGTAAATACCCATTTCAGAGATGGCCCTTGAAAGTACACAAGTCGCGTCCAAATGTGAAAAGGTCGTTGCAGGAGCAGGGTCAGTTAAGTCATCCGCAGGTACATAAATCGCCTGGATTGATGTAATGGAACCCTTGGAAGTTGATGTAATCCTTTCCTGCATGGCACCCATTTCAGTTGATAAAGTAGGCTGGTAACCTACCGCTGATGGGATACGACCCAAGAGAGCGGAAACCTCAGAACCGGCCTGGGTAAAGCGGAAGATATTATCGATGAACATCAAAACGTCTTTACCTTCTTCATCTCGGAAGTATTCAGCAACAGTAATACCACTCAGGGCAACTCTAAGGCGGGCTCCAGGGGGTTCGTTCATCTGGCCGAAAATCAGGGCAACTTTATCAAGTACGCCAGCTTCGTCCATTTCCACCCAAAGGTCGTTTCCTTCTCGAGTTCGCTCACCCACACCTGCAAATACGGAATAACCACCATGGTGGTGGGCAATGTTGTTAATCATCTCCTGGATTACTACAGTTTTTCCAACACCGGCACCACCGAATAGACCAATTTTCCCACCCTTAAGGAATGGGCAAATCAGATCGAGTACTTTTACACCAGTTTCCAACATGGATGCTGATGTGTCCTGGTCGTTAAATGTTGGCGGTGTACGATGGATCGGCCATCTTTCTTTTTCACCGATGGGACCTTTTTCATCGATCGGGTCGCCGGTAACGTTCATAATCCGGCCCAGTGCCTTTTCACCTACTGGAACAGTGATCGGTCCGCCGGTTGCTGTTACTTCCATTCCTCTTACGAGACCGTCTGTCGCAGTCATCGCAACGGTTCTTACAGAGTTTTCACCAAGATGCTGTTGTACTTCCAGAATAAGATCTTTCTTTTCACCTTGGTATTCAAATTCTACAGATAATGCTTCAAGTATTTCCGGTAAGTCTCCCTCGTCAAATCTGACATCGACAACCACACCGATGACCTGGATAATCTTTCCTTTTACCATTATTAAGCCTCAAATTTTATTGTGACAGGATAATAGATTTATAAAATTTTGTAACAAGTTATGTTGTCACCTGTTATACAGCTTCAGCTCCGGAAATAATCTCAATCAATTCGGAGGTAATCGCTGCCTGTCTTGCCCTGTTGAACTGAATCTGCAGTTTGGCAAGCATATCTGACGCGTTGTTTGTCGCGGCATCCATTGCTGTCATCCGCGCCGCGTGTTCACTCGCGTTATTGTCCAGCAAACCAGTGAAGGCTTGGTTTTCAACATATTGCGGGAGAATAGCGTTCAGAATGGCCATTCCTGATGGTTCAAACACAAATTCAGTGTTTTCTTCAGGATTGGAACTCTCCCCAGTCGGAGGTTCAATCGGCAAGACCTGCTTGATAACTGGGGCTTGACTTACAACGTTATTGAAGCGGTTGTAAGCTATATAGAGATGATTGAATTCACCTTCGGTGTACTTCTTAATCAAGTCACGAACTGTCTTCTCCAATAAATCGGATCTTTCCTGGTCCTTAAGATCCTTGAAAGACTCTACGATGTTGCCACCGCGATTGTTGAAGTATTCCGTTCCTTTCTTACCGAAAGTGATAAGTTCAACCACGTCGAAATTGTTAGACTGATCAGGGATAAAACTGTTCAGTTGCTTGCAAAGGTTGACATTAAGTCCGCCGCATAGTCCGCGGTCTGTAGATATTAATAAAACAACAGCTTTGCCACCTTCGCGTTTCTCAAGTAATGGATGAGCAGATTGATCAATTCCGGCACTGAGATTCGAGATAATCGATCTCAGCTTCTCCGAATACGGCCTCGAATTTGTGATGGCTTCTTCAGCCCTTCTCATCTTCGAAGCTGCAACCATTTTCATGGCCTTGGTAATCTGCATCGTATTTTTGATGCTGCCCATTCGCAGCTGGATGTCTTTTAAGGTAGCCATATGTTATATGTCCTGTTTTTTTAGCTTTGAGAGTTGGAGGTTTTTAACCTGCGAATTCTTTTTTGTATTCTTCAATTGCACTCTTGATCTTGGCGATGGTGTCATCACTAAGCTGTCCTTCAGATGCAATTGTGCTAAAAATGTCAGACTTGTTTGTGGCTATAAACTTCTGTAATCCAGTTTCAAATTCCGGAATCTGGGTAACTTCCATATCATCACAGTAACCGTTGGTTACAGCAAAGATACTAACTACCTGTTCTTCCATTTTCATTGGAACATACTGACCTTGGTTAAGGATTTCAACCAGTCGCTCACCTCTTGAAAGCTGCTTTTGGGTGGCTTCATCAAGATCTGATCCAAACTGGGCAAATGCCTGCTTCTCTCTGTACTGAGCAAGATCCAGTTTCAAGGTACCGGCTACCTGCTTCATCGCCTTAGCCTGAGCAGCTCCCCCTACCCTTGATACGGAGATACCAACGTTAATGGCGGGTCGGACACCTGAGTTGAACAATTCAGTTTCCAGGAAGATCTGACCGTCAGTAATTGAAATTACGTTAGTTGGGATATATGCGGATACGTCACTGGCCTGTGTCTCAATAACCGGTAAAGCTGTGATAGAACCGGCACCAAGTTTGTCACTGAGTTTACAAGCTCTTTCCAACAAGCGGCTATGTACGTTGAAGATGTCACCGGGATAAGCTTCACGTCCGGGAGGTCTTCTAAGGAGAAGTGATAACTGTCGATAAGCAACGGCCTGCTTGGAGAGATCATCGTAGATAATCAGTACGTGCTTGCCTTTGGCTGCGAGATATTCTGCCATAGCAACACCAGCGTAAGGAGCGATAAACTGCAATGGAGCAGGCTCACTAGCTGTAGCAGATACAATCGTTGTGTAGTCCATGGCGCCAAATTCAGTCAGCTTTTGTGTTACCTGGGCAACTGTTGAGTTCTTCTGACCAATCGCCACATAAACACAATAAACATCTCCGCCTTTCTGGCTGATGATAGTATCAACTGCAATTGCTGTTTTACCTGTCTGGCGGTCACCAATGATCAATTCACGCTGACCTCTTCCGATTGGAACGAGTGAGTCAATCGCTTTCAAACCTGTCAACATTGATTGGTGAACAGACTTTCTTTGAACGATACCGGGAGCAATTACTTCCAGTCGGTTAAATTCTTTTGTGTTCAGGGGACCTTTACCATCGAGAGGATCACCGATAGGTGAGATAACACGACCTAAAATCTCTTCACCGACAGGTACTTCCATAATTTTTTCAGTCCGCTTAACCGTATCTCCTTCCTTGATCGCTTCACCGGAACCAAAAAGAGCAACCCCCACGTTGTCTTCTTCAAGGTTCAAAATCATACCTCTTGTTCCATCAGGAAAGTCAACCAGCTCGCCAGCCATGGCTTTATCAAGACCATATACACGAGCGATACCGTCACCGACACTAAGTACGGTTCCTACTTCTTTTACTTCTACCTCTGAATCAAACTCCTGAATTTGACTCTGAATAATTGCACTGATCTCATCTGCTCTGATTTTCATAGTTTAATTTCCCTTGGATATGGTTTCACGGATCAGGTTAAGTCTATTTTTGATGCTGCCATCAAGAACGAGACTGTCAATTGAAGTAATAACGCCTCCAAGTATGGATTCGTCCACTTTTTCAGAAAGAGTAATTTTCTTGCCTGAGAACTTGGAAAGCTCTTTTTCCAGGTTGCTTCGGTCTTTATCAGACAGTTTTTCAGCAACTGTCACTTCTGCTTTGGCAACTCCGAGTTCTTCACTGGCTAGTTTGATGTAGGCTCTGTTGATGTCGCCTATCATCTCAAAGCGGTTTCTAGATACCAGATACCGACAATATTTGTTGAGAAGTGTGTCACATTTCATCTTTTTGACCACTTCCTCCACAAAAGACATCTTTTTCGCCTTGCTCAACTTTGGCTCCAAAATAACATCCCGGACGGATTTCTCTTCAGCGTATAGCTCTGCAATGTCGTTCAGATCACGTCCGATTTTTTCGATGTTTTTGTCATTTCCAGCAAGGTTTATCAATGCTTTTGCGTAACGTCTTCCAATACCACCATTCATAGTTCCCCTTTATGGATTACGCTGATTCTTTAATAAATTTTGCATAATTTTCAAACAAGGCTTTCTGTTCCTTGCTGCCAATTTCTTTTGCAATCGCTTCTTCAGCCATTTTGACAGATTCATTTACCAGGAATTCTCGTATTTCAGCCTTGGCTTTCAGGATGTCCTGTTCGATTCTGGCTTGTGATTGCTCTTCCAATTTTTCCACCTGGTTTACAGCATCCTCTATCATTTGAGCTTTTTCAGTTTCAATGACAGCTAAAGCACTCTTGCGACGTTCTTCCAGCTCAGATTCCATGTTAGCCAGTTTGGACTGGTAATCTTCCAGCTTTTTCTTGGCTTCGGCCAAGTCAGATTTGGCGTCGTCCATTTCTTTTTTGGTGTTTACTGCTGAGGAGGAGAGCATCCTGGCGATGGGTTTTCCGGCAAATTTTTTGAGGAGGAACAAAAATATCAGTAGGTTTATTGTCTTGAAGATCATGTCCTCAAGCGCTTTGCTTTCAAGGAATATCCCCGTTGCATCACCACCACCTGCGGCAAGTGCTGTTGAACTTATCCCGGCGGTTATAGCTATAACGAACAATGTTTTTAACATAGGTCCGGACCTCGGTTTGATTTAGATGTGATTATAAATATCGACTAAGCGATAACTTTGGATTTGATCAATTGAGACAATTCTGTCGTGAGAGTGGCTGCTTGCTCCATTGCCGATTTGCGCTCACTTTCAAGTTCCTTTTCAGCATCTTCGAGCTTTTTAGTCGTGTTTGCCTTGGCTTGATCCACTTTCTCTCTGGTACTGCTGATTGCCTCTTCAATCGCTTCCTGGCGAGTTTTCTGAATGGTTTCTCGTAGGTCGGCTAGCTTGGCTTGGTAATCCTGTTCGGATGTTTCTATAGTCTGGGCAAGGCTTTTAGAATCGTTTTTGTTTTTATCTAATTCGGATTGCCTTGCTTCCAAAGTCCTTAGAATGGGCTTAAAAAGCATTGTATTCAGGACTGTTATGGTGAGTACAAAGATAACAAAAACAAAAAGGGCAGTTGGCCACTCGAGGTGGAGCATCCCAAAATTAAAAATCTCACCTATTCTTTCGCTTCCGTGTTCCATAATTAAGTTGTATTTATATAAAACAGAGGTTAAGAGAGGAGTACTGAACGAAAATAATATTCAAAATGACCATATATATTACTCGAAACGGGTGTCAATATAAAAGATGTTTTGGAATTTGGTTCAAATCAATCCTTTAAATCCTAAAAACATGATGAGGCAAAGGGAAGAAAGATTTTGATGAGCTTGTTAAGATTAATTGATCCTTTTTTAAACATTGATGTATATCAGGGTGAAAGGATTTAACGAGCTCACTGTTTTCAATTCTTTAAAAGGATTGATTCAATACTTTCGGATTCATTTCCGAATTAAGTACAACCACCAAACAGCTTTTTATGGCATACAAGGGAAATCAGGTTTCCGTGATCCTGCTGGCAGCCGGTTCGGGCACACGGATGAAAGCGGGCAAAAACAAACTGCTGTTACCAATCAATGGTATTCCGATATTGTATCGTACCTTGCATCGGCTGGATAAAATACAACTGATCGATTCAATAATTTTAGTTTGCAAAACCTCGGAAAAGGAACAGGTAGAGAACCTGATCAGTGACTATGGTGAGGTATCTAAAATTAAGGGAATCATACCCGGGGGAAAGGAACGATCGGATAGCGTTAATTGTGGCCTGGAAAAAGTAAGATCCTTGCAAGCTAACGGCTTTGTGATGACTCATGACGGGGCCAGACCGTTTATTACGGAATCACTGGTCAACTGTCTTATTGAATCCGTAGATGAAGAGTCTATTTCCATTCCATCAATAAAAGTGGTCGAAACAGTACGCAGGCAAGAACCGGATGGAAGCACTGCAGTAGTGGATCGACAGCATCTATTTACTGTACAGACCCCTCAAGTGTTTCATGTGAAACAAATTCAGCCGTGTTTTCTGGATGACGATAAAAGAAAGCTGAATCTAACAGATGAAGCTTCATATTTTGAGGCGTCAGGAAAGAAGGTCATCATGGTGAATGGGGAAACATGGAATCTCAAACTGACTACCCCGGAGGATGTTACTTCGGCGGAAATCTTGTTACATCGATATGAAGAGCTGAAACTGTCAGGTCTTGAAAACTAATCCCTCTCTTAACTGGTGCCTGAACGAAAACCAACTTAACCCATACCAATAAAAGTTTTTAAAAGCAGCTTGTTTCTTCGAAGTTCACACTTTCAGCATTTAGTGATCAGTTCTCAGCCGGTTTTTTACTTACAATAGTTATGTCTTCAACTGAACGCTAAAGTTTGCCGCTTTCAGCGTTCAGCAATCAGCTAGCTATTCCTCTGATATTTTATATTTTGAGCTGAATGCTGAAAGCTGACAGCATGCCTAACCTCAAGATGAATCTGTATGATTGCATAAAAACAGAATAGGGATATATGGGTTTTCGTTCAGGCACTAATCAAAGAATGATCGAAAGCAATAGGCAGTTGACGGCAATTCTGTTAATATGGGCGTTTTAGTTGAACACAGCTTAACGACAAAGGTTTTGAGTTGAGAGAAAGTAATTTAGTTGGAAACCGGTTGCTATGAAAAGGCGAGTATATATAGAAACCATGGGCTGTTCCAAGAATCGGGTTGATTCCGAAATCATGCTGGCCAGTCTGCTTAATGATCAATTCCTCTATGAGGGGACAATTGACAATGCTGACATCATCATAGTGAATACCTGTGGTTTTCTCTCCAGCGCGGTTAGCGAGTCAATTGAACGCATTCTTGAATTGTCGGAGTTCAAGGAAAAGGGGAACTGCAGTATGTTACTAGCCGTCGGCTGCATGATCGAGCGCTATAAAGAGACCTTACTGGCTGAAATTCCGGAAATCGATGGTTTGTTGGGAACTTCGGATTACACCAGGATTGTGAGTGTAGTTAATAATTTCTATACCAACGAAGAATATAAAACAGATCTAAACCAAAAGCCCCTTTATGCAGAACAGAATTCCGAAGTCAGGCGAGTCCTGTCCACCCAATACCACGCTTATCTAAAGATAGCAGAAGGTTGTTCTAACAATTGTTCCTTCTGCAATATCCCCCGGTTGAGAGGGCGGCAGGTCAGCCGCTCCATGGAAAGCATCAGGGATGAGTTTGCATTGCTGATCTCAAGCGGAATAAAAGAGATTAATCTGATATCCCAGGACTGTTCATCTTATGGCTACGACCTGGATAAGTCTCAGCGACTGCTGGAACTGGTTCACCACTTGTTGGAATCAACAACGGATGATTTCTGGTTAAGGATTTTCTATACCTATCCCAATCGTTACCCTGTGGAATTGTTCGAGTTGATGAACCAGGATCACAGGTTGGTTTCTTATGTTGATTTTCCTTTTCAGCATATTTCGGATCCAGTCTTAAAGGCGATGAACCGCAAAATCTCTCGCAAAAGGCTCGAAGAGCTTGTGGATACTGCCATGACGACAGTTGATTCAATCGCCTTGAGATCCACATTCATTGTCGGATTTCCCAATGAAACAGAAAAGGACTTTCAAGAATTGCTTGAGTTTGTAGAAAAAGGTTACTTCAGTCACGTAGGTGTTTTTGTTTATTCACATGAGGACAATATCGACTCCTTTCAGATGGGAGACCGAATACCGAGTGAAGTAAAGCATCAGCGAAGGGATTTGTTGATGGAGGCTCAACAACGCGTTTCGCTTCAAAAAAACCGGGCGATGGTTGGTCAAACTCAAAAAGTTCTGGTAGAAGGTGAATATGAAGAGACAGAACTGCTAATGAAGGGGCGAAACCAGTTCCAGGGAGTTGAAATTGATGGTCTGGTGTTAATTAATGAAGGAACGGCTCAAATCGGCCGGTTTAACCCGGTTGAAATCACTGAAGCTCACCCCTATGACTTGATCGGAAGAATTATTGAACAACCTAAGAAATGAAACTACAATATGGCGGGTCACAATAAATGGAGCAGCATCAAGCATAAAAAGGGTGCTGCAGATGCAAAACGAAGTAAAGTTTTCACCAAGGTAATTAAGGAAATAACAGTTGCTGCCAGATTGGGTGGTGGTGATCCCAACGCAAATCCCCGTTTGCGTTCTGCAATCGCCCTGGCAAAATCGGTCAATATGCCAAATGACAATGTCACCAAAGCCGTTAAAAAAGGGGTTGGAGGTGATAAAAGCGAAAACTGGGAAACGATTGTATACGAAGGGTATGGACCTCATAATGTTGCCGTTATTGTCGAATGCCTCACCGATAACAAAAACAGAACTATTTCATCGGTTCGGGCCGCGTTTAGCAAAAACAACGGAAACATCGGAGCTTCCAATTCTGTCATGTACATGTTTGATCGCAAAGGATTGATTGAGGTAGAGAAGAGCAGTATTGATGAAGAATCCCTGACTGAACACATTCTGGAAGGAGGTGCCGAAGATATCGATGCATCAGGAGATGAAGTCTACCTGGTTGAAACAGATCCTTCAGAATTAGGTAATGTCCATCGATACCTGGAGGAAAACGGAGTCGAAGTAAAAACCTCCAGTATAGACCTAATTCCCCAAAATAAGATTGAAATTACCGAAGTCAACAAGGCGCAGCAGGTAATAAAATTTATTGACGCCCTGGAAGACGACGATGATGTCCAAAAGGTATTCAGTAATTTTGATATCAGTGACCCTGTTTTAGCTGAGCTGAACCAGCAGTAACAACACTTTTTATTGAGTTTAAGGCGCATCCAAGGTTATTTAACGCATCGATCAATGGGGATAGCATAAAAAGCGATACAATCATAAGGATCATCGGTATTGATCCGGGAACCAGGTATACGGGAATAGGAATTATAGACCGTTTAGGCAACAAGCTTAAATGCGTGCACAGCAAGACAATCGTCACCGTCAATGAAAAAAAACTGGATCGCAAACTAGCTGTTATATTCAAACACATTTCCGAGGTAGTTGAAGTATTCAACCCGACCACAGCTGCAATCGAAAAAGTCTTTCACTCGGTTAATCCCAAGTCTTCCTTATTGTTAGGACACGCGAGAGGTGTATCGATGCTGGCACTAAGTTTGTGCGGGATCGACGTCAACGAATATGCTCCCAATGAAGTGAAATCAGCCGTGACGGGTGTTGGCAGGGCTGATAAAGCGCAGGTTGCGTCCATGGTGCAGGTACTTTTAAATTTGGACCGCAGTGTCAAAATGAAAGAGGATGAAACAGACGCACTGGCAATAGCGATTTGTCATGCCAATACTCAGAGTTTTAATCTCAAGAAAATAGGATAAAAAAAGGAACCCAGCATGATTTCCTGGCTTAGAGGACGTGTAATGAACGTCGAAGGAAACGAAGTAACGATCAATACAGGTAACATCGGCTATTGTGTTTACCTGGGCGAAAACCGACTTTTGGAAATGGGAATCCAGAAGGATCAGGAAGTTGAGCTGGTTGTTTATACAATAGTACGAGAGGATGATATCCGCTTGTTCGGTTTTGATTCATTTCTCAATCGAACCATTTTTAGTGTCATGCTTGGTGTTAGTGGAATTGGGCCAAAAGCCGCAATTAGTATTGTGGACAACCTGGAACCGACCCAAGTTGTCACCGCTATTCAACATGGTGATTACAATCCTTTTTTAAGCATAAGCGGTATCGGCAAAAAAACCGCTCAACGAATTGTTTTGGATCTTCAAGGTAAGCTGGATACTAATCTGAAAGAGATGGTAGCTGATAATGCCACTGCTCCTGAACCTGCAAACCGGAAAACCGGCGAGACGGTTTCGCAGTTTAAGATTTTGGAAGATGCCAAATCAGCTTTGTCAAACCTGGGATTCACAGAGCGAGAAGCTGACAAGGTACTCAAACAGCATATCAAATCGGGTTTAAGCCTGGATGAAATCATCAGGAAATCTCTTGCCGAACTAAGACAGTAATATGTATGAGTAACAAACCGGATAGATACAGACTTGTTTTTATCGATCAGACAGGAAATTAATCAAAAGAGGAAACGTTATGGGAAATCTGAATAAAGTGCTCCTGATAGGGAGGCTAGGGCAAGAACCAGAGAAACGAATCACCCCGACGGGTCAGTCTGTGGTGAATACCAGCCTTGCAACTACTGAATATTACAAAGACAAGTCAGGTAACAGGCAGGAACGGACAGAATGGCACAAAGTCGTCTTTTGGAATCGGCAGGCAGAGATTGTAGAACAGTATTGTCGAAAAGGATCACAGCTTTTTTTGGAAGGAAGCCTGCAAACAAGAGACTGGCAAGACAAAGACGGTAATAAAAGATATACAACCGAAATCATTGTGCGAAATCTGCAGATGTTGGATTCAAAAGGTCAGGGTGCCGGAGGCGGAATGCAAAACAATCAGCAATCCAATAATCAATTTGATCCATACAGCTCACCGGCTCCTTCGTTTCAGAATCAAGAACCTGCCCCCGGCGGATCAGGGCCCGTTGGGAATGATGACTTTATTGAAGATGATATTCCCTTTTAAGCAAGTGCATCACTCACTATTGCATAACATATCAACACATCGATCTGTTAACAGCATTTGAATAATGCAAAGAAGAGATTCTGCAATAAAGGAGAGTCTCTTCTGACAGACCTGCCGCCTGATTCTAAGCACCATTCCTTAACCATTGGTCAACACGTTCATTTAGTTGATCATAATGTTGAATGGGAATCATATTATGTCCGCTTTTCTCCATGTATCGAATAAACGTCATTTGCCTTTTGGCAAATCTGGAAATTTCGACGGCTAGCTTCTCTATTAGCTGATTTTCAGAAAGCTCCCCTTTAATGTACCGGGAAAGGAACTTGTATTCCAACCCATACCTTTCCAATCGTGAATGAGACAGCCCCCGCGCGAGCAGCTCTTTTGTTTCCTTTATCATCCCTTCGTTCAATCGTTGAATCAGACGGGTTTTAATTCTTGCTTTTAGTTCGTCGCGATCGGGCATCGTATAAAAGATGTGATAATCGAAGGTCGAACTGAAAGAAGGAAAGCTGGAGGGTGATTTTTGGGTTCTGGTTTTTTTTTCAATAGCCCTTGCCATTCTGCGTTTACTATCGCTTTCCCAATGATGGTTTTCCCACAAGCCTAAATCCTTAAGCTTTTGATAAAGATAATCCAAAGGTTTTGCTTCCAATTGAAGGGTATATTCCAAGTCTGATTTTTCATGAGTAAATTGATAGTCTTCGATCAGAGATTTTATATAATGACCGGTTCCTCCGCAAAGAATTGGAATGACGGATCTGGACTTAAGCTCAAGCAAAACCCGCCAGGCCATTTCTTGAAAATCGGAAACCGAGAACTCTTCTCCGGCCTCGACCACATCAATCAAATGATACGATACATCTCCATACTCATCGAGATCCTTGCCGGTTCCAATATCCATCGATCTAAAAACCTGTCGACTATCAGCAGAAATAATTTCGCCACCTATCCTGGTTGCCAGTTTCACAGCCATGTGAGTTTTACCGGAGGCTGTGGGGCCCATTAAAATGACGGCCTTGGGTTTTATCATCATTCGAAAAGTTCAGGCAAATATTGTCCATGTTCCACGTGAAACACAACAAGCCAGTTTATGTAATCTGATTAGAATAATCAGAAGTTTGCATAGATCGAAAAAAGGAGGGAGACCATGATTAAGATTGCGGACGACGAAGGCTGCGTGCCAGGAGTTGATAGCGTTCATTTATTTTCGGATCTTGAAGGGTCTCCTTTTCATCGATTCGTTTCCAATACTTCTGCGCTTCGGAAATTCGTTTAAACTCCACAAGAATTTCACAAACTCTGATCAAGTTATGAAGTTTCTCTGTTTCCGTGGTGTTGGGCAGATAGTAGTGTCTCAACAGCGATTTTATTGAACTGTCCGGTCGTCCTTTAATAAAGTCTATCTCTGCTCTCAATTTCAAGGCTTCCGGATACGATACTGAATGGCGAAAACGATTCGGGTCTCCCAGTTCTACATCAGCCGTGTCAAACTCCTTCAGGTTTACAAGATTGTTTACCAGCAGTATTTGGGTGTTCTCTTTTATTTCTTTGTCCAGATCTTTGGAGATCAAAATAGTCGATCGTTGGTGAGATTCAACGTAATCACCCTTCATAAAATACGATTGAGCTAGCACGAACTCCATCTCTCGCAGGCGGTACTGATTATCCGTTAAGGATATTTCCGCTTGGTATTTTTCAATCACCTCTTCTTCTTTTCTTACCTGGTTACCACAAAAGCCAAAGAGCAATAACCTGTCCCGTTGTTGAACCGAACTCTCTGCATTATCCTCATCCTTGGCGAGCTCGAAACATTGGGAAAAAGACTGGTTGTCAAAATGCAACTCAATTCGTTTCAGTTTTACCCGGGGTCTTTGGTAAGCATGAATGGAAACATAAGAAACTAAAATATTATCTGCCTTTTCAATGTTCCGTTGTAGCTCGAAATAGTCGACAAGCAATATGGTTAGAGAATAGCGAATGTTATCCGACAGTCTTTTTTTTGCCAGGATTGCGTCTGCTTCTTTGACAAAGGATTGATAATCCTTGGAATAATAGGCAATCAACGCGATGTTGTGTTGAATCGCGGTCCTTTGGTGGGGAGTTGATGCTGTTTTTAACGCTTTGTAAAACTGATTTTTACTTGCTGTAAATTGCTTGAGATAATAATGGGCTTCACCAAGGCGCAAATAAAGCAGAAACCTTTTTGGCGCATTAAGCGACCGGCCGAGCAAACCGCTTGATTGCGATATGACTTTTTTATGTAACTGGTTTGCCATCCAGACTTCCAAAATCAAATCGATTTGTTCCTCAGTTTTAAAAGATGCTTGGTTCAGTGTTCTCAAGGCCTGTCGCGGCCGGTTGGTATTAAGCAATGACCTAATTTTAATATCGGTTGTTATACTTGTAACCGGGGAACTCTTTCTATTTAACAAAGAGAGAGCCTTGTCGAATTTTCGATCGTGATAAAGGGCTTTAATTCCCGCTTCAAATGCCTTGGTATCTCCGACCTGTTTCCAGAGCTCGAAAAACATCTTGCTCGCTTCCGAGTACTCAGCTGTTTTAGCCAGAACATTTCCATGCATAAACAGCAGATGATTTCTTCTCTCTCTTGAGAGCTTATTCAGCTGAACATTTTCTATTTCTTTAAGAAAGTCCTGAGTTCGATTTAGGCCATAAAGCGAGTAGAGCAAGTGGTATCTAACCCGAGGATGGTTTTTGGGAGGAAGAGAGTATAGCAGCTCTGCAAAATTTCTGCGCGCCTTTTCGCACTCTTTCAATTTGAGATGTGTAAGCCCCAGGTTGTAGTGGGCAAAATGATATTCGGTACTGTTTACGCCGGCAGATAATGCTTGCAGATAACTTTGCTCAGCTCTTTTATACCTTTTGTTTTGGAAATGGAGGTTCCCCTTTTTTAAACTGGATTTAAAAACCATTTCCGGAAAATCGTAACGAACGTCTTGTATCGATTTCAAGAGATCCGAATCGGTATTTGCCGGTTCTGCGTTAGTTTGTATTAAGAAAACAGCAGATTGATAAAACACCGATGATTTGTTGATTCCGGAAAGATGTTTTCCCACTTCCTGCCAGTGGTTTAGCTTGACCAAACATGCCAGTTGCAAATACCTGGTTTCATCGCTGTCGTCAATCAACGAAAAAGCCAGAGATTTTCTTATTAAGTCGAGGGAATAGGAATACTGGTTGAGAAAGTAATACTGCCAGGCTATGGCCCGATTCAATCGTTTTCGATAAGTTAAGTCCGGATTTAGTTTTTGAGCCTGTAGCGTGTTTTCGAGGCTTTTGGCAAATTCCTTTTGATTAAAGTAGGCGATACTGTTGATTTCATAAAATTTATGAAAATACTTGGCATGTGCAAAACGGTGGAGATCCTTCTTGTTGATGAAATCGCTGGTGGTTTTCCAGCGACCTAGTGACAACAATGCCATGGCTTGTATCAGACTTACCCGGGCATCCCAGAATGATTCCTCTCTGGAAGTCGAGTATTGCCGGTAAATTTCTACTATCTCTTGCCATGCCCGGGATTTCCATAAAATAAATGATGCCAGGTAAAAGGATTCCAGCGCGGTGGATGTATGCTGTGCCTCAAATCCGGCCTTTGCATAAGACAGGGCTGCATCGTGTTGCCCTGTTTTGTATTTGGTCCAGGCCAGCAATAAGGTGGCTTTATCTCCGAATTCACTGGTGGAGGGCAAGATGGAAATTAGCTTTTCCTCGGCTTTTACATAATCTTGGTTTTGGTATAACAGAAATGCATTTTCCAAGGTTCCTTTTTCCTTGAGAAAAACCTCTGCCAATCCTCCCAATGATTTGGTTAATCCGCTGGGAGCAATATTGAAAGACGCTTTCTCATCAAACTGTACTGGACTGATTTGAAAGGAGGGAAAGTAGGGCTCAAGCGATTTGGAAGATCTTAACAGATCATAAATGTGCCTGTTATATGCCGGGAAATGTTGAAGGCCGAATTCTGAAGCTTGAATAATCTGACTATAAGGCAGAAGTTCCTGGCCTCTTACTCCGAAAAGAGAAAAAACAGCGCTTATCAAAATGGATAAGGGCAGTAATTTATAGAGTTGTATCATGCTTTATAGCGTCTCTGTTGGAGGGAAGATAGTGAAGGTTTTTCTTATGTTTCAGATTTCTATTTACTATGATTGTCATAAATTGACAAATCATCTTACAGTGCCTGTAATGGCCTTTAACAACAGTGCTTTTCTGTTTAATCCGTGAAAAATCTCTTGTTGCTAAACCGTGAAACTACGATGTAGCTACTGTCTTTTCCCTTTAGTTTTGGTTTCATTTCGTTATGACACAGATCATAGAGTGATTTTGTTGGAGGGATATAAAAAATGCAAAACCTCTATAATAGGGCACCGTAAGAGGCAGTCAGGTTACATCTTTCACCTGTCGGCAATAGAGAGCGCGATCGAATACTAAAAATAGCCATGCAAGTTATGATCAAAGGTTGTTGTCATTGATGTCATAAGATGGCTTATCTACAAATACTCACTCAAAAAGAAAATGAAAATATCGGAATGGACAAAATGGGACGGATCACGTCAACTGCTAATGGCAGGAAACTGCGTACTTGAAAACAAAGCCATTGCTTTCAAGACTATCGATTATTTAAAAAAACTGGCGAACAGTTTGGATGTAGATTTCATATTTAAAGCCAGTTATAAAAAAGACAATCGCTCATCTGATCAGTATTTTTCAGGATTGCCTTTGGATGAAGCATTAAGAATATTCGAAGATGCAAAAAAAGAATTTGATATAGCCGTTGTTTCGGATGTCCATTACCCGACGGAATTGGAAGCCGGTGTTGCGGAAGTTATGGATGTGCTTCAGGTTCCGGCATATCTGGCCATGCAAACTGAGTTGGTACAAGCCATTGCCAGGGTGGGGAAACCTGTTAATGTCAAAAAGGCACAATTCCTGGCTCCCGAAGGGATGGCGAAGGTTTGTAAGAAAATAGAATCGGTTGGCAATCAATCAATTATTTTAACAGAACGAGGAACATGTTTTGGGTACCAGGATTTAGTCGTGGATCCTCGGTCTTTTCAGATCATGAAAGGGCTGGGTTATCCCGTTATATTTGATGCCGGGCATTCGATTCGACGGTATGGAATTCCAAGTGCTGATCCATCCGGCGGTAGTAAACACTTTCTTAAAACCTTAATGTCAGCGAGCGCGGCTACAAATCTTGCCGGATTGTTTATTGAAGTGCATCCTGATCCCAAAAATGCACTTTGTGATGCCGCAAGTCAGCTCAGTTTTGACGAAGCCGGTCGCCTGATTACCAGATATTTTGACATTGCTAAGTTCGTTAAAGAATTGGCAAACGAGATTTAATTCGAATCCAGTCAACGCATTCACTTCAATTCAGACACTTCCCTTTCAATATTGCCATGTAATGCACAAGTTCTTCGCAATTCACATGGCACTAACAAGTAACAGAACATGTTCAATACTATCGGTATAATCGGTGGGACTGGTCAGATGGGCCGTATGTTCCGACGCTATTTTAATACATTGGGAATCGAAGTGTTGGTTTCTGATGAAAAGAGCCTTTCTTTTGAAAAAGAACTGGTGGAAAGGAGTGAACTGGTTATTGTAAGCGTTCCGATTGAGCACAATGAAACCGTTATCCGAAGAGTCGGGCCGATGCTTGGCAGGCATCAATTATTCTCCGATTTTTGCTCGGTAAAAAGCAAAATCGTACCGGAAATGCTGAAATCCGATGCCTGTGTTATCTCTTCTCATCCCATGTTTGGTCCTTTACCCGACATAACCAAACAAAATATTGTTTTGTTACCTGTCCGTCCCGGGAAGTTCCTTGCCAAATACCAAAGATTGTACCAAGACTTGTCCCTTAATGCGGTGGTTGTTTCCGATTGGAAAAAGCATGATGAATCGATGAGCTTTATCCAGGGACTTATGCACTTTTTTCATATTGTCTTCACACAGACTATGCGCTCAAAAGATGTAGACCTGGATACACTGCTTTCCATTTGCAGTCCGGTCTACCAGGCCAATTTCGCTTTTACCTGTAGAATTTTGCAACGTGATCCACAGCTGTACACACATATTTTAATGGACAACCCGGAAAACATTTCAGTTTTAAATCAGTTCGTTAAACAAGCTTCGGAAAGTATAAAACTGCTGCAAAAAAAAGATGAAGATGCTTTTGTAAAACAGTTTCTTGCGAATAGAGAGTTCTTGGGTGAACATGGCGCCGAATTCAGCAGTCAAAGTGATTTTCTGGTGGAAAAACTAAAACAATTTGAGGAGTGAGCCACACGGGCCGGTCCTTGTTTGAACTCCTCCTTCGTCATAAATCTGTTTTCAGGCTTGATTTTCCGTTCGGATCTGAAAACAATCCTGAAAATCCCGTCCGGTATTTCTCCAACTGTACTTCCATCAAGGGTGCGCAGCATTGATTCGATTCTAATGCTTGCCATTTATAAAATGACATGGCATACACTGGTATCGTTTTGTCTGTGGAATTAGTTATCAACCTATTCAAATCATGTAGGAAATCAATATGAAAAAAGGAGAAAAAGGCCTGAGTCTGATGGAAGTTATGATAACCCTGATCATTGTCGCAGTGATTGCGGGCTTGGCATATCCCCGCTACCAGAGAATGGTCTCCCGATCCAAGCAAACAGAACCGAAAACTGTGTTACGATCGATCTATATGGGTCAAGACCTCCACTTTACAATGAATCAGGCTTATACGGGTAATCTTGGTGAGCTTGATGTCCAAGTTCCGGATAATGTGAAGTACTCATATTCCATCAAGTTGGGAGAAAATGGTATGACGTTTATAGCTACTGCAATCGCCAATATAGATGGTGACCCTATTTTGGACGAATGGCAGATCGATCAGGATAACAACCTGGTAAATTCCATCAATGATGTTATTGAGGAGTGAGCTAGCTACTAAAACCGATTTTTGTTTGAAGAAATTTTTCCTGAACTATTGATAAGCGTAATAAGACGATATCTCCTCAAAATTACGTGATTGACAAGAGTTCATTATCGAGCAGGTCGGCAATTTTACGGCTCGACTGTTGAATTCTATTTGACAGAATCGATTCTGAAGAGCTATTTTGCATTGACTGATGAATAAATCATTCGTTCGGAAAGAGCCATGGATGCAACTTGACAAGCATTGGTTGTAATAAGGCTTTATAAGGAAAGGCCAGGCTGGCGAATGAGGTGATTCAAAAAAAATGGCAGGCTTACCACGTAGATCCAATACTTTAGAAAGGAGAGTTAGAAAACTAGAGTATCAGCTATGGCAGGCCTGCCTTTTTTTTGCGACTCGTAGAAGCCTGTGTTACAGGTCGTTGATGCTTCGTTATAATCGCGTTTATCTATTAATAATTATCCTCTAATTCGTGTTCTCTAGTATTGATTTCTGACAACCTTGACATCCTATTTTACCAACAGTTCGAAAAAAATACAATAAAAATTGATAAATCTCACATATACCAAAATTACCCATTTGAGCCATTTCTCATTTCGACCTCAATTGTCATATCGTAACTTGGCAACTCCTGCTATCGCATAATTCTTTTAGTTCCTGTCTATCCAACCTCTTGCAATGCTTTGTTGGTCCTATTGTTGTTGAGTACTGAAAACTTGTCACGGCCTGTTTCAATTAGCGAATACAGAACGGGTATAACTATCAAAGTGAGAACTGTGGCGATGGTTAGACCGTAAATGACGGCCTGTGCCATCGGTATCCACGTTTGACCTGACTCCGAGCCAAATAATACAATTGGCGATCTGGAAAAGTCGATATCAAGCCCGACAGTCACGGGCATGAGTGCGAGAATTGTTGTCATTGCCGTTAGCAAGACAGGTCTTAACCTTAACATACCACTTAAGATGATGGCTCTTTCTCTTGCTAATCCTTTGGCCCTCAATTGCTGAATTAAGTCGATCAGAACAATGGCATTATTAACCACAACTCCGGCCAGTGATATAATTCCAATCCCTCCCATCATGATGCTAAACGGACTGTGGTGTATGATCATTCCCAAAAACACTCCCATCATCGAAAGGAAGACGGATGTTACGATAATAAATGGTAACGCCAGCGAGTTGAATTGAGTTACCAGAATTAAAAAGATTAAAAAGACCGTCACTAAAAAGCTTTTAGGTAAAAACTCCTCCATCTCCTTTTGACTGGTGTTGGCTCCTGAATACTTCAAAGAAAATCCTTCCGGTATAACAAAATCTTTTAACTCTTCTTGCACAGCTGATAAGACATCCGATCCGGATTTTCCTTCTGCATCTCCCGAAACGGTTATAACGCGATCGGTGTCAATGTGTCTGATGGACCCCAGGGCTTTGGCATTGGTTACCATTGCGATTTCTCCCAGGTTGACGGACTGTCCTTCCGGTGTTTTGATGTATAACGACTCCAAGCTGTTTATTGATTTTCGGTGCTTTTCATCCAGTCGAACGACAATGTCATACTCCTCTTTTCCCTCTCGATAAGTGGAGACGATTTTCCCATTAAACGCAGTACGCAGCAGTCCGGCGACGGAAGCTGTACGCAAACCCAATCGAGCTGTTTTTTCCCTGTCGATTAAAACCTGAATTTCGGAACGGTTGGAGATAAAGTTGTCGTCCAGATTGACCAGACCTTCCACATCCTTTATTTTGCTTTGAATACTCAGGGAAAGCTTCTTCATTTCAACTAAATCTTCTCCCCGTATTTCGATGTTTACGGGCTTTCCCGTAGGAGGTCCGTGTTCCGCTTTGGTAATCTTAAAAACTGCACCGGAAAACTCTGCTATTTTTTCCCGAATACTAATAATATGGTCGGATGGTAATGAAGTTCTCTCCTGCCAATTTGGAAAATTGACCTGCACGTGACTCATGTGAGTAGTTTTCCCTGTGGTTACCATCGAACCGGCTGCCTGGCCAATGTTGGCTATCACAGAAGTAGTTTCATCGTAATAGCTCTCGGTGACTTTTTCGACTTTTCTGGTTAACTCGTCCGATTTCTCCAGATTAGTTCCAAGTGGTGCTTCAACGTGAATTATTGCATATTCGGGTTCTGAAACAGGAAAGAATTCCGTTCCGGCTGACGGGCTGATAACCTTGCTGTAATACTGGAAAAGAAATATCCAGGTACCAAAAACCAAAAACACAACCACCAAACGATGAGCAAGTGCCCATTGCAAAGCTTTACGATATATTCCAAGAACCTTACTACTCTCGGCAATTGAGATTTCATCATTGGATTTTATCTTTTTCGGATTTTTCATGAACACCGAACACAAAACCGGATTGATTATCAGGCCCACAAATAACGATGCGGAAAGGGTAATAATCAACATTTTGGGCATATAGCTCATAAAATCACCCATAATGCCCGGCATAAACAGCAGTGGAAAAAAAGCGGCCAAGGTGGTTAAGGTCGAGGTTGATACGGGTATGGCGACTTCACCGACACCCAGTTTTGCGGCAGTTTTGGGCGGATGCCCCAGTTCCAAATGTCGATAGATATTCTCAACAATTACAATCGCATTATCCACCAGCATTCCCAGTGCCATGATAAGCGAAAATAGTACGATCATATTTAAGGTAATCCCAAGGGACTGAATGATCAGAAAACTAAGCAACATGGAAAAGGGAATCGCGGCAGCCACAAAAACAGAGTTTCTGAACCCTAAAATAAAAATCAAAACTAGCAACACGGAAACCAGACCGGAGTACATGTTGTTTTCCAGGTCTCGGATAAACATTTTCACGGTGTCACTATGATCGCTCAGGATTGTGTATTTTATAGTGTTGGCGTTTTGTATTTTGGCTTTTTCTAAGATTCGTTTAATCTCTTCAGTAATTTCCAACAGATTTTCACCGGAGCGCTTGGAAACAGAAAGGGATACCGATTCTGTTTTATTCAGACGAGAACGGGTTGCGACTTCCTGAAAACTAAACTGGGTCTTGGCCACATCCCTGGTGAATACAGGAACCTGGCCCGGAGCCGTAATGATCATGTCATCGATTCGTTCCGGCTTATCAATTTCACCGGGAATCCGGACCATGTATTTCAAAGGACCGATCTCGATGTTTCCGGCAGGTGTGTTGGTGTTTTCGTAAGCAATAGCATTGGATACCTGGTTTAGATCCAGGTTGTAGTATCTCAATTTATCGGGGTCAACGTTCACCTGAACTTCCCGATCCAATCCGCCAGCCCTTTTTACTTCCAAAATCCCTGGTATGCCTTCAATATCTTCTTTGAGATCTTCAGCAGCTTCTTTCAAGGCATGAAGACCGATAGTTCCGGAGAGGTTGATAATAATGATTGGAAAATCAGCAGTATTGATTTCCGTAATTATCGGATCTTCTGTGTCATCAGGCAATTCAGGCGTAACACGATCCAGGGCTTCTCGTACTTCAATCTTTGCTTCATCGATATCGGCACCAAGTTCGTATTCCAACGCCACCATGGCTGCACCTTCAGTGGATGTGGAAGAAATCTCCTTCAGATCATCCAGGTTTTGCATCTCGGATTCCAGCTTGTTCACGATCAGCGATTCCACATCCTCCGGAGAGGAGCCCGGGTATGGAATAGTAACAATCAGGTACGGAATCTGAACTTCCGGAAATGCCTCTCGCGGAAGCCCTCGATAAGCAATGAGCCCCATTATGAAGATCAGGATCATCAAAATGAATATCGAAGAAGGTCTTTTAATGGCTGTATTACTAAGCAAAAAACCCTTTTCCTGCCCGTTTGCTGTCTCTTGATTTGAATTAGTTTGGGATGATTGCATAACAGATGATTGTATTGCTATCTCTTTGATATGTTATTGATTACTTGAGCTTATTTTTGTTTGCTCAGAGAAATCACTTCTACTTTTTCGTTGGGAGAAACAAGCTGCTGGCCGGTTTCCACAAGCACATCTCCGACCCGGAGTCCATCCAATATCTGAACCTCCTTGTCTAGGCTCAACCCTATAGCTACATGCCTCTTCTCTATTGCGCTGTTTTTCACCAAGTAAACAAAACTTCCTTTCTCTTCTTCCTGAATGGCATGACGAGGAATTAAGATTTGGTTTTCCAGATGAATCTTTAGCAGTCTCGCCCTGACAAGCATTCCCGGCAGTAGCTTCTGATCTGTATTATCGATTTCAACTTCGACTTCAAAGGAACGACTCCTCATATCAGCTTCCAGAGCCCTGGTAGTCACCTTTCCCGGGAATACTTCCCCGGGTAATGCATCTATGGTTATACCAACGTCCTTGCCCAGTTCAATATATTGGATTTCCCTCTCCGGAATATTTATAAGGGCCAAAACTTTAGAAATATCTAATACTTCCAAAAGTTTGTCACCGACACGTACATACTCGCCCATTTCAATGGTCGGATTGCTGACAAGACCTTTGATAGGTGTTTTAATACGGGACTTTACGAGATCCAGTTCGGATAACTGCAGTCGCAGCCGATTAACTTCCATTTTGTTTTTCAATTCGGCAACCTTAGCCGGAGTTGAAAGTTTTTTACTCAACAATTTGGCCTCGCGATTGTAATCTTTCAAGGCCAACTCGTAGTTGGATTTGTTTAATTGATTGTTCAGTAATTGCCTCTTGGTATCGATCTGAACCATAATTTCCCCCTCGGTTACCCGGGAGCCTTGATCAACATTTAAAACCTCTATCACCCCGGCAATTTCGCTACTGATGCTGACCTTGGTAATCGGTTTCAAATGACCAACATAGCTCGAGTAGTTTTTTAAAGACCTGGGTGAAAGCTGCAATGCTTCAATCTTAGTTCTAATCGTTTGGGATTGGTCGCCGG
This sequence comes from SAR324 cluster bacterium, assembly GCA_028280735.1. GTDB lineage: Bacteria > SAR324 > SAR324 > XYD2-FULL-50-16 > XYD2-FULL-50-16 > JAHJTV01. Next base: position 28,230 of record JANQLH010000101.1, read on the forward strand.
CAAAAACTTGATGAACGGGGATAACCAGACAAAAAATGGTTAACATCACGCAGATGGTGCGAGACTGCAAGATTACCTTCATAACAATTCTACAATTTTAAATACTCGGTATAATTAAATGTAAATTCGAGGATATTATTCCTCGACTATTCCACACGCGGTAGTGAATATTCGGTGAAAATCTTACCAGTGACTATCAGAAGCTCCAGGTACGATTTTTCGTAATTTACCTCTGAGATGGTTTGGTTTTTTTGAGCATCAGTCAGATCCTGTTGTGCCTGTGAGACACGAAAACTGGTGCTGTTGCCAAGGTTAAATTTCTCAGTTTCTTTTTCCAGTAGATCCCTGGCTAGTTCCACACTGGTTGTAGCCAGTTTGATTCCCTGTTCAGCCAATTTCAGGTTCCTGATTATCGATTGTAAAGTGACTTTTAATTGAGCCTTTAAATCACTGATTTGAAGCAACAGCTTGGAGTTCTCCAGATTCCTCTGCTTGATTTCTTTAGGTGTTTGTTTATCAAACAAGGGAATATTCCATGTTAGCCCGACCTGATAATCATTATAACCAGATTCTCCAAGGGACGAGGCTGCGTCTGCCACCGACTTTCCATATCCGTTTAACTGGTATTCAACACTGAAATCCAGATCGGTTTTCGCTTTATTCCGAGCTTCTTTTAGCTGGATGCCGTTCAACTTGAGCTGCGACTGCAACAACGCTAGATCCTGGCTGTTTTCATAAACCTGTTTTAAAAGACCGTCAAAATCGAAAACCTGTTTCCTCCGGACCAGTTTTTCCGTGGCACGATAACCATAAGGCAGATCCTGCAGATTTAAGGCAACCTTGATCTGATCTTCTATCTGCTTTTTATTGAAATTTTCTGCAAGCAAACTTTGTTGAACCGTCAGCAATTGACTTTCTCCCTGTTTTACTTCAATAGGATCGAGTACTCCCAATTCCATTTTGATTTTAGTATCGCTGACAAATTGGCGCGAAAGGGCTTCGGACGCTTGCAGGGAAATAATATTCTTTTCGACTCCAACCAAATCCCAATAAATTCCTGCGACAACTTTCAACAGTTCCAAAATTGTTTTATGGGATTGCTGCCTCGCTGTCTCCAGGCCAATAAAGCTTTTATACTCAGGTGCTTTGTTGATATCCCCCCAATCCTGGAATATCGGGATTGAAACAGAAGCCGTGACCTGGTCTGAATAAAGCGGGTCATCTGACTTGTCCCAACCACTGAAATCATCGTCTTCTTCAACCTTTTCCCCGGTACTGGTCTGGGAAGACGCCTTGGTATAACCAACACTGTAGGAAATACCACTGGTCGTTTTTTTACTCCAGGTTGCCGAGAGCGAACTCGTATCCTGTGCCTGTAAACTCAAAAAAGAAGCAGGAGCGGAAGCATTAAAAGGATTGGTGACACTACCGGAGATGTTGGTTCCTGTCGGTGTCAGGGATCTTTGTACTCCTGCGGATGTCGACAGGGAAGGATTGTACAACTCTTTGGCCGCCAGATAGTTTTCCGCTGCTATTTCCCGATCGATGGCCAAAATGTCGATTGTCGTCGCTCTTTCCAACGCCAGGGTCAGCAAGGCCTGCATACTCACTTCCACAAGAACCTGGCCGTTTTCAGTCACAAAATTAAACTGTTTCAGCAGCTCCGGGTCCAACTTGCCTGACTGGGCAAAGACCGTTGATTGGGTTGTGCTAAATGCCAAGATAGCTGTTGTCATTATCAAAACGACAATCTTTTTGAATGGAAACTCAGGAATGTGCAAGGCCTTTATCTTCATGATTAACAAACAGGAGTAATCGGTGATGCCGAAAATGGTTGCGACAATAAATATTCCAGGTATGCGAGTGATCGGGACAGAAAAAACTTGGTTACACTTAAAATCTGATCATTGATTTATTTATATGTCTAGAGCAGTTAGCAAAAGATATAATAATTTTTGACAAACAGCCGCTTCCGACCAAAGCTTTACCTTAATTTCTTATAGACCAACATAAAAAGAACCAATCGTTGATAGAGTGCTAAGCATTAAAATCCGAAATTGTTCTCCTTTTTACTAGTGCTGACCTTGCGGCTTAATGTAACATGATTTAAATAAGCAAATTGATAAGCTTTTTATCAATGGTTGAGCAATAGCAATGAAATTTAAATTCATTCGATTATTTGTTGCTTATTTTAAATTGCCGTTTGAAAAGCTTCCGTAAACCAAAGACTTAACAGCAATCCTTTACCCATGTCACAACGATTGATTATTGGTATTTCCGGAGCATCCGGAGTCATTTACGGTATTCGGGTTCTGGAAACCCTTAAAAACTACCAGACCATAGAAACCCACCTGGTTATGACTGCTTCGGCCGAGCATACCATTCAACTGGAAACCGACTATTCTATCGGCAAGGTCAAAAAACTGGCAACCATCTGTCATGATCCGGAAAACATGGCAGCGGCCGTTTCCAGCGGATCATTTCAAACCATGGGAATGATTGTAATGCCTTGTTCGATAAAAAGCCTGTCCGGGATCGTTAATTGTTTTAACGATAACCTGCTGATTCGAGCTGCTGATGTAACCCTGAAGGAAAACCGAAAACTGGTGCTTGTTCCACGTGAAACTCCCCTCCATAAAGGCCACCTGGAGTTGATGGTACGATTTGTCGACAGAGGCGGTGTACTGGTACCTCCCTTTCCGGCTTTTTATCATGCTCCTCAAACTATCAATGATATTGTGGATCAGACCGTGGGAAAAGTCCTGGACCAATTTCAAATAGAACACAACCTGTTTCAACGCTGGAAATGATCTGATCACTCTCGTCTGCTTGCCGGGTTGAATCGGTAATGTTCATGAGCTGGCTCATTTTGACCGTTGCCCGATTCGTGTATAAAATCAAAATTAAGGTATTTTTCTTCCCGGGGTTACTCACTTCCCTGCACTCACGAGGCGTGCGCCCGATAGATGCTAATGCGTTTAACAACGTAAAGAGCGGTGGTTGTAACCTTCAAGTAGGAAATCAAATCCGTAGAATTCAAATAGTATCCCGGAATCACATAATTATAGAATTTCATGTCAACAGAAGCGGAATTAAAACAACAAGTGGCTCAACGCCGCACATTTGCAATAATCAGTCACCCTGATGCGGGTAAAACCACGATCACTGAAAAAATCCTGCTCTATGGGGGGGCCATTCAAATGGCTGGAACGGTGAAGGCGCGAAAATCCAAGAAATTTGCCACGTCGGATTGGATGGAAATTGAGAAACAGCGCGGTATCAGTGTTACCTCATCGGTTATGAAATTCAGCTATAACGATTTTGAAATCAACCTGCTGGATACACCAGGTCACCAGGACTTTTCCGAAGACACCTATCGCGTATTGACCGCTGTTGATAGCGCGTTGATGCTGATTGACGGTGCCAAGGGGGTAGAGGCACAGACCAAGAAGTTACTGGAGGTCTGTCGTATGAGAAATACCCCGGTGATGACCTTTATGAATAAGTTTGATCGGGAATGCAACAATCCTTTTGATCTATTGGATGAAGTGGAAAATGTCTTGAAAATCCAGTGTAGTCCTCTTTCCTGGCCTATTGGGATGGGTCGTGATTTCAGAGGGATTTATGATTTAACCTCCCAAAGTCTTCGTATCTACCACAATCTGGAAAAGAAACATGAGTTCGAAACCATTCCGCTAAAAGGTCTGGATGATCCGAAATTGGATGAAACCGTGGGAAATGAATATGCAGACCAATTGAGGGAGGACATGGAGTTGCTGGACGGAGCCGGCACACCTTTTACTAAAGAGGATTATTTGAGCGGAAAGATCACCCCTGTTTTCTTTGGATCTGCCTTGAGAAATTTTGGGGTGTTTGAGTTTTTGCATCGGTTTCTGGAACACGCCCCCGAGCCCCAAGCCAGGGAAGCTGTTGAGCGGGTTGTGACGCCTGAGGAGTCCAAGCTTACCGGATTTATTTTTAAAATCCAGGCCAATATGGATCCCTCCCATCGTGACAGGATCGCCTTTATGCGAATTTGTTCCGGAAAGTTCAATCGAGGAATGAAACTATATCACTGCCGCCTGCAGCGAATGATTAAAATGAACAGCACAGTGACTTTCATGGCTAAAGAGAGGGAAACACTGGATGAAGGCTATGCCGGAGATATTCTTGGACTGTATGATCCCGGAATTTTTAAAATTGGTGACAGTTTTAGTCTTGGCGAAAATCTTAGTTTTAAAGGCATACCCAGCTTTTCTCCTGAGAACTTTATGAAGGTTCGCCTGGCTGATCCGCTCAAGGGCAAGCAACTGGAAAAGGGCTTGGTTCAACTTACGGAAGAGGGGGCTACCCAGGTTTTCAAAGCGGTTGCCAGTAACGATCATATTCTCGGGGTTGTCGGTGTCCTGCAGTTTGAAGTGATCAAATTCAGGCTTCAGCACGAATATAGCGTAGAAGGTGTTTTTGAAGCTGTGCCTTATACTTGTGCACGCTGGTATCACAGCGATGACGACAATGTACTGAAGAAGTTCGAAGAACGCTATATCGCCCAGATCGCCCAGGATGTGAAAGAGAAAAAGATCTTCCTTTGCAACACCACCTGGGATCTGGAGTACGCCGTTAAGAAATTCGAAGGGATCGAATTTTATCAGAATTCAGACCACATTCCGGTATAATTCCGTCCGAATATTTATTTTTTCGCACATCACGTTTCAATCAAAAACGAATTTAGTTTTTGGATGACGTAAATGTTTCTGCTTCGCTAGTTTTTTCGAGCAGACAAATTGTTCTGCTGAATCCCGGTTTCATCATCCCGGTTGTTCCAAACTTAAAATTCCCAAGGAGTGACATGCACAAAATCTTGACAATGAATCAGATTTCCCCCAAAGGATTGGATCGTTTTTCCAGAGAGAAGTATGAGGTTGCCAGTGAGATCGGTACTCCCGATGCCATTATGGTTAGAAGTACTCCAATCAAGCCGGAAGACCTGCCGCCTTCACTGTTGGCGATTGCCAGGGCTGGCGCAGGTGTTGATAAGATTTGTGTTAATGATTGTACCACCAAGGGGATTCCGGTTTTCAATACGCCAGGTGCAAATGCGAACTCGGTTAAAGAACTGGTAATGCTCTCGTTATTGCTGGCATCACGGGGGGTTATCCGCGGAATTCGGTTTTTGGATCGATTGGCTACAGAATCCACAGATCCGACAGAAATTACCAGGGTGGTGGAAAAAGAGAAAAAGAGATTTGCCGGAAGTGAGATTATTAATAATACTTTAGGCATTGTAGGTTTGGGTGCCATTGGTTCCAAAGTGGCTGAAATGGCAATGGGCATGGGAATGGATGTACTGGGATATGACCCCAGTATCTCCGTGGAATCCGCCTGGCGGCTGCCTAATTCGGTTGAACGCATCGAGAATTTGCCCACGCTGTTGGCTAAATCGGATTTCATCACCCTGCATATACCCATGCTGGAATCCACCAAGTATATGATCAACGAAGAGTCTCTCCAGTTTGTTAAAAAGGGAGCCAGGTTGCTAAATTTCTCAAGGGAAGGTATTGTCGAGCCGAACGCCGTGGTGAAGGCCCTGGATTCCGGGTCGTTATCGCGTTTTATTACTGATTTCCCACACCCGGTTCTGATGGGAAGAGAAGATATAATCTTGATGCCTCATATTGGCGCCAGCACCAAGGAAGCTGAAGAAAACTGTGCGACCATGGCTGCCGATCAGCTAATAGATTTCATCGAAAACGGAAACATCATCAATTCTGTTAATTTCCCGAGACTGGTGCTTGAACGATCCAGCAACCATCGGATAGCCTTTTCGAATAAAAATGTACCGAACATGCTGGGACAGGTGCTTCCGATTCTGGCTGAACACCATATCAACGTATCGGATATGCTGAATAAAAGCCGGGGAGAAATCGCCTACAGTATCCTGGATCTTAATGAACCAATTACCGATGAAATTTCTGAAAGGATTAAATCCATTGATGGGATATATTCTTTGAGATCGTTGTAAGGTGAGTATAAACGTTTTGATTGCCTAACCATAACCCCCAAACAGAAAAAACCGATGAAAGCAACTGTATACAACTTTGGAGCAGGACCGGCAAAACTTCCCATTCCGGTTATCCGGAAAATTCAGGAAGATTTTCTCGATTTCAAAAATATGGGATCTTCCGTTATCGAAATCAGCCACCGCTCCAAAGAGTTTGATGATTTGCTTTGCGAGACCGATGAGCTGTTTAAGGAAGCAGTGTCACTACCTGATAATTATCGGGTGTTATATGTACACGGCGGTGCCCAGATGCAATTCTCTGCCATACCCATTAACCTGATCGGCAGAAAACCGGCTCGGAAAGCCTTTTATTATGAAAGTGGTAACTTTGCACGTATCGCTGCTAAAGAGGCTCAAAAGTTCGGCAATATCGTCATAGCCGGAAACAGCTCGGATACCAACTACGACAGGATACCCGAGTTTAAACCGGCTGACATCGATCATGAGGCATCGTATGTCTACATTACCAGCAACAATACTATCTTCGGTACCCGTTGGCATGAATTCCCCGATACCGGTGATACTCCCCTGGTTGTCGACGCAACATCGGAAATCTTGTCCAGAAAGATGGATTATTCCAAACTTGGATTGTTGTTTGCCGGAGCTCAAAAAAACCTTGGACCTTCCGGGATAGCGATGGTAATCATCCGTGAAGACCTCTTGGAATATGCCCCGGCTGATACTCCTAAATTGTTGCATTACAAGCTTTATGACGAAAAACACTCCCTGGCTAATACCAACAACACCTTTGCCATTTATGTAATCAACCTGGTTTTGAAATGGTTAAAAGATGAAGGCGGTGTGGAACGGATCCAAGAAATAAACGAAAAAAAAGCAGCTTTTTTATATGATTATCTGGACGGAACCGATTTTTACAAAGGTCATGCTCATCCTGATCATCGCTCAATTATGAATGTCACCTTCAACTTGCCGTCTCAGGAATTACTGGATCTTTTCCTGAAACAGGCAACAGAAGTTGGTTTAACCGCATTAAAAGGTCATCGCAGTGTCGGAGGAGCCAGGGCTTCTATCTATAACGCTATGCCAATGGAAGGCGTAGAGGCATTGGTTTCCTTCATGAAAGAGTTTGAGCAGAAAAACGGCTAATTAAACCAATAAGCATAGAGATTAACCATGTCAAAACCTGTTTTGGTAGGATGCGGAAACATGGGCTCAGTGCTGGCAGATGCCATTATCGAAAAAGGTATTTGCTCGGCAAAGGAGCTGACCGTTGTTGAAAAGTATTCAAACCAGTACACGCAAAGATTACAAGAGAAAGGAACACGAGTTCTGGAACATTTCAGCGAATTGTCCGGAAATCAGGATTTGGTGATTGTTGCAGTGAAACCCCAGGATTCTTCTGAGGTTTTAGATGAAATTGCCACCAGGATCGATGATAATACCCTGGTTATCTCCATCATGGCTGGGATCACCCTGGAGTTTTTGAAAAACAAACTTCCGGACGCCCAAATCATAAGGTGTATGCCCAATACACCCTGTGCCATACAATTGGGAATGGCTGTTTATTGCGGGAATGGAAGGGTTTCGGACAAGTCTTATGTAATTGCGCAATCTATTCTCTCAACCATGGGAAAAGCCTTCCGGGTCGAAAAAGAGATCATGATCGATGCGGCTACCGGGATTTCCGGCAGCGGTCCGGCCTATGTGTTTTACCTCGCGGAAGCCTTGAAAGAGGGGGCTATCAAACTGGGATTTGATGAGGAGCAGGCGGATCTCCTGGCAACGCAAACACTGCTGGGATCATCCACTTTATTGCAACAATCTGAGGATTCTCCGGAAGAACTCCGCAGAAAAGTAACCTCGCCAAACGGAACCACCCTGGAAGCGACGAAACATTTCGATTCCAAAGGCCTGAAACAGATCCTGATTGAGGGATTTGAAGCAGCCTACAATCGCTCGATTGAGCTTGGAAAACCAAAAGAGAATTGACCTCCTTTTTATTGACTAAAGCAGTCTAACCAAAAGTCGATCTACAAGGGAAGGTAGGATGGGCAACTTGTTGCCCATCAACCTGACTACTGATAAGAATCGTTGCGTTTGAATTCGAAAACGAAAGCCTTAACACCTCCTAAAACCAACAACTACTAATCCTATTTATCCTCGCTAGTCTTGTTTGTACCTTCTCTAAGATTTCCTGCACAACTAAAGGAACTCAAGCTTTTCCTTTTCCAATTTGATCGAATCTTTCTGATTCAATTCCTAAATATAGGCAACACTTTTTCACTCAATTTACTGAATTGTTTATCTATTGAAAGGCAAACGACTTTCAAATTGATCTAATGCTGGCAATGTGAGATAGAAATTGGCTGAGTTTTTAATTATTTAAAAGTTTTTTCAGAACTGATCTCTATAGGGTGATTCCTTCTATTCGATTTTATAAAGTTCCTTTAAATCACCTTCCAGGCCAATCCCCAATTCGATATGAAAACAATGAAATTATTCAAACACATCCTACTGACAATAATCTTCGTATTTTCATTTAATCAAAATATTTTAGCTGGTGTTGAACCGGATGGTTCTTACACTCATGTCATTCCCATTGAAATACCCAAAGGCATCAACGACGTGCAACCGAACCTGGCCTTGGTTTACAACTCCAATGCAGGCAATGGCATGTTGGGTGTGGGTTGGACACTTTCCGGATTACCGACCATCACCAGAATGAATTGGGGCAGGGGAATTAACTATGATGGTCAGGATACCTATGTCGGACCGGAAGGACGATTGGCTAAAATTGCCGGAGAAACCTACTACCGGGCAGAAATTGATCAAAGCTCCAAATACGAACCCCTGTTTGAAGGCAGTCCTGAATTGGCAGGTACCTGCAACGTCCCTACAGAGTTGGAATCAACAGAACCTTGTGCCTGGATAGTCACCGACCGGGAAGGAAATACCTGGTATTACGGATTTACCGATAATTCACGAATTGAAGCTGTTGGGAAAAACGGTGCTGTTAGAATTTGGGCGCTAAATAGAACGACAGACCCAATGAATAATTCCTTTAACATTAGTTTTTTAGAAGATCCTACAAATCAAGGCGATGGTGATTATTATCCTAATCAAATTACATACTCCAATTATTCAATTAAGTTTGGTTATGGCTCAACTAATTCATCAAATCCAGATATCAGAAGCGATAATTTTGAATCATACGTAAGTGGTTCAAAAGTCAGAAAAAACTACTTGTTGAAGTGGATTACAGCAGCTCCTTTAAACTCTGCAACACAGATTCGTTCGTATAATCTTGAGTATTTGAAGAAGGATAATCATAGACTTCTTACTAAAGTAAATTCTTGGAACAACAATACAAACGAATATAAAACATTGTATGAAAATCAGTATTCTAGTGTTGAAGACTATTCGTTTCATTCAAATAAAACATGGACGACTAACTACGGTTCTGGATGGAATGATGCTGATAATTATTCAACAATTCAATATCCAGATATAAATGGTGATGGAAAACCAGATATTTGTGGAAGATCAGATTCTGGAATTAAATGCGGATTAAATTCAGGAGAATCTTTTAGTGAAGTGACCCGTTGGACTACAGGATTCGGATCGAGTTGGGGCTACCCTCAAAACTATTCCACACTTACTTTTCTGGATCTTGATAGTGACGGAAAATCAGATATTTGTGGCAGGGCTGAAACAGGAATCTATTGTGCTCTTAGCAATGGAAGCAGTTATAATACCTACACACAATGGAGTTCATACTATGGAGCAGGTTGGAATGCCGAGCAGCATTATTCTACTATAAGATTCCCAGACCTAAATGGAGATGGCAGACCTGATATTTGTGGAAGGGCTGGGAATGGAATCTACTGTGGTTTGAACAACGGAACTAGCTTCGATTATCCGTCGCTTTGGACTCCAAGTTATGGATCTAGTTGGCACATTCCACAGCATTACTCCACAATTACCTACCCGGACTTAAATGCTGACGGAAAGTCAGATATCTGTGGTAGAGCTGGTTCTGGAATATATTGCGGAATAAACAACGGCAGTGGTTTTGATCCTTATACAAAATGGACAAATTATTATGGAGCAGGATGGAATGCTGAACAGCATTATTCTACAATAAGATTCCCGGACTTAAACGGAGATGGCAGGCCTGATATATGCGGAAGGGCTGGGAATGGAATTTACTGTGGTTTAAACAACGGGAATGGTTTCGATTACCCGTCGCTTTGGACGCCATGTTATGGGTCAAGTTGGCACATTCCACAGCATTACTCCACGATTACCTACCCGGACTTAAATGCTGACGGAAAGTCAGATATCTGTGGAAGAGCTGGTTCTGGAATATATTGCGGAATGAACAACGGCAGAGGCTTTGACCCGTATACTCAATGGACCCATAGTTATGGCAACACTTGGAATGCACATGCACACTATTCAACAATAAAATATCCTGATCTGAATGGGGATGGTAGGCCTGATATTTGCGGAAGAGCCAGTGGTGGAATAGTTTGTCATACAACAAAAACTGAGACCTCAGCTAAGCTAATTTCTACATCAAAAGAGAATAGTCATAATTTACGCATAACATACACACCATCACAGTCATTTGACGAATCGATAATTGAAAGTAACAATTGTTCAAATTCTAGTGGTGCTGGCTACAGTCAACCCTGTGGAATTTCCAATTCATTTCCTAGATTCCTTGTCTCAGAAATTCAGACCTCGAACAGCCGAGCTTCAACAGGTAATGAATCAGATGCCACAGAGGACACTGACATTATTACTACCTATGATTATGAAAATGGTAGAGTTTACCCAGGTACAGTTCAGGAAAAAAGGGACCTGGGCTTTGAAACAATTACAGAAAAAACCTACGCGGCAACGCCTACTGGAAATGAATTGATCTCTTCCAAGGTTACCAATTACAGGCAGGAAGCGTTGATCGACCTTGGAAATGGATTGGAAAAATCTCCCTTTACCGGGCTTCCCATGTCGATTACAGAGTATGCGGGTGATGTAGCTCCTGAGAACCTGGCAACTAAATCGGAATTTTTCTACAATGAAAACGAGACCAACCTATTTCCGGCTGGCACGGCAAACAAAGATGTCGTACAACCACTGCTAACCAAAAAAGTCACCTCAATATACCAGGGAGTTACCACCACAGATATTTCTCAGCTGGCTACCAAAACCTTCGATTTCCTGACTTACGACATCTTTGGCAGAAATACAGAAACCAGCACCTGTGTTTTTGACAGCGATGTCGCCAACACTACCAGCTGTGCACCTAACGACGTTGAAACTATTGTCACCGACTATCGCCCCGGCTGGAACCTCGGTGAATTATGGAATGCTGAATCACCTACGAAAATAACCAAAACAGTTGATGGCACACTGGTTGATGAATTGACCTTTGAATACCACCCAAATGCTCCCTATCTCTTGAAAACCGAAAACAAAAAACTGTTTTGCGAAACCGGGGAAAGTTGCCCCGGACCAGCCGTCTTGCCTGTCCGGCAAAATATCACTTACAATACCAACGGACTGGTCACTGCCGAGACTGATGCCAATGGCAATACAACCTCATTCACCTATAAACTTGACAGACCTGGTCTGGTTGAAACTGTCATCAAATCGGTCGACAGCACTCCTTTTACGATTGCCTATGGCTATGATGATTTTGGCAGAGTCAGTTCCAAACAGGGTGTTAACGGACAATCCACGACCTATGTATATGACGGGTTAGGCCGTATTACACAGGTCACCAACCCCCTCGGAGGCATAATCAATTACACCTACAGTGACGGTTCCCCCGACACCGATCAGTTATGGCGAAAAACCGAAAAAACAGAGGAAACAGGATCAGGTCTTAAAACCATCACTAAAACGGAATATTATGATGGGTTCGATTTTGTATACAAGATTGAAACTGTTGGAGAAGTTAATCCGGCAGAAGACAAAACCATCATTGTCGAAAATAAAAAATCCTATCAAAATGGAAAATTGGTAACAGAAACCAGCAACCCCTATTTTTCAGATGCTGATCCTGCCGATATCGTCTGGAAAAAAACCACGAACGATGTCCTTGGTCGCCTGGAACGGATAGATATGGTGGACGGTTCCCATGTTCGATATGAATATGGATTGGACCTGGTTAACGGTCAGAACATGACTTGGGTGAAGAAGTACACTACCAACGACTCCGGAGCTGAGGTCTTTGCCCAGACGTTTTTCAACAAAAAAGGGTTGTTGTACAAAAAGGTTGATCAGGCAGGTAACGAAACTCATTATCATTTTGACCTTGCCGGAAGAGTCAACCAGGTGGAGTTACCGGAAGATGAATCCGCCAATCGTCAATCTCTCCATGTGAAGTATGATAGTTTCGGACGAAGAACTTCCCTGGACGATCCAAGTCTGGGGCTGACCAGGTTTGAATATGACGCAATCGGGAACCTGGTAAAACAAACCGATACCAATAACCGGGACACCCTGTTTTCTTATGATGCGTTGAACAGGGTCAAAACCAAACAGGTGAATGGTGGTGCCATCACTTCTTATACCTACGATGAAACCTCACACAGCTTTGCCAAAGGAAGACTAACGACCATCACTGATTCGACAGGTGTTCATAAGTTTCACTACGATCAACTGGGAAATATCGTCCAGAAAATCCGGGATGTGAGCGGCCTGGGAACAGGTTTCAGCGAAACCTCCACCTACTCCAAATTCGGCAGGCAGCTTTACTATACCTTTCCTGATAGCACCGCCCAGACCATTGACTACACAGGGATTGGGAACCATGCTGCAACCAGGATGGAATATGCTGCTTCAGTGCTGGCGGAAGCCACCTTTGCCGATTACAACGCCACCATGCAAATGCAGCAAAAATCGATCGGCGATAGCACCAACAAAGTCGTTTCCAATTATACCTACAATCCGGGTGGGTATTTGCAATCACTGCAGACCTGCAAAACGGGTCCGGGTAGCACTTGTCTGGCTCCCATCGTCCAGGATTTATCTTACGAGTTTTATGATTATGGCATGGTGAAACAGATCACGGACAATCGTTCCGGAAGTAAAGTCATTGATGGTATCAATACCGATGCCACCCAGGTTTTTAAATATGACGATCTGGGCCGATTGGTAAAAGCTTATTGGGGTACTGAACTAGATCCTTCCGAGACCATTGAGTTTGGTTATAACGAGATTGGAAATCACAAATGGAGAAAAAATCATCTGTTTGAACCTACCGGAACGACCTTGAAATTCAGAAAGTACCTCCATGTCGGCCAGCAAGTCAGGGCTGCCCACGAAGAGACTGATCCGGCCGGAGGAGATTTTGTTGTCGATGCCAGCAACAAAACGTTGGATGCTAAATATGATAATTTGGGCAACATGATTCAGAAGTCTGAAACAGGTGTGGTCTGGGATTATCAGTATGATGATGAAAACAGATTGATCAAGGTTTTTAAGAACAATATTCTGAATTCAGAATTCACCTACGATTACAGAGGGCAACGCGTTTCTAAAGTGTATCATTACATGGAAGACAGCATCGCCAAGACCATCACCACCTGGTATGTCAGCCCTACTTATGAAATTCGAATCACCAGCGATGGATCCCAAACCCATACCAAATATATGATGCTGGCTGGAAAAGGAAAGATTGCCTCCCGGACCAAACCTTATAGTCCTATGCAGGCAGTAGTGTTTCAGTCAGATCGGCATTTTGCCATGGCAGGGTTGATAACGATTGATACCTTTGACAACCTGACGAACAAGCTGACCCTGAATTTTCTGGGATTTGCCAGTCATCCGGGATCAGGGCCGTTGGGTAAAAAGGCTATTCAGTCTCTGTTTATTGTTGTGTTGCTATTGTTGATGTGGTTTGCCTGGAGAAAACGGGACCGGCAATTCAAATCTTCATTTGCCGCCTGGCAGAAGTTCACTGCAGCTCCGCTCCTCTGTATCTTCTTTCTGGCAAGCTGTCAATCAGCGGATAGTTCCAGCAGTGGATATGCAGGCGAAATAAGCTATATAGGTGATGATGGCTCACGCCTGACAACCATGGATTTGTCAGGCCCAACGACAGGTGGAGTCCCGGAAGGAACTTACTATTATCATACCAACCACCTAGGCTCATCCACAGTGATCACAGACGAGAACGGTCTCGTCACAACCCGACTGACCTATAATCCCTTCGGAGAAGTAGTCCAAAGCCGCTCCTGGGGCCTCAACGCCGTCACCCACAAATTCACCTCCCAGGAACTCGACGAAGAAACCGGCCTGATGTACTACAACGCCCGGTTCTATGATCCTTCTATTGGAAGGTTTCTTACAGCAGACACCATAGTACCTAATCCAACTAACGCCCAGCACTTTAATCGATACGCATATGTCATAAACAATCCTATTAAATATACTGATCCAACTGGTCATGAGCCAGATGAAGGCGACCCTGATTATGATGATTTTCACGACAGTTATGATGCAGGAAATGCATCTGACGAGCAGGCAAAAGAAAATGAAAACCAAGGATCTAAAGCTAGAGATAGAAATGACAGTAATTCAAACACAAATGTGACTCAATCTAGTACTTATGCTGCCCCCCTAAACACCGGAGGATTGTCCGCAATTATTACTGGAATAAAGGCTTTTTTTTCTGGAGTCCGTGTTACAGGGCTAGTAAAAGTTGCAGCATTAGCCTCAGTTTTCCTTGCTGCAATGACCAAAAAAACAGGGGATGCAACTCTTGATGGAAACTCTAATTCTTTTAATACTAATTGTAACATAGATCCGAATTCCTCAAATAACATGAAATCCCTTTCAAAGGGTGAAATAAAAAAAATGAAGAAAGCGGGTATTAACCCTCACGATTTGAAACCAAAAATTGAAGGATCCAAATTTGACTTATTTAAAGATCGAAACGGCGATATCCATGTTAAGAGAAAGGATGGTTGCGGCCCTGGTGATTGGACAGGATATAATATAGAAGATTTTTGATTCACAAATTGAGAATGAATTATCGACAATTCAATTTGAACTCATAAAGAATGTATAAAAAAATGGAATATAAATTACAATTAAAGATATTTTCGTATAAGAGAAGCATAGATGATATTGAAAATATAGTTAAATTAAAATGTGATGAAAAAAAGATAAAAGGAGAACCTAGAGCAAAAAAATCAGTTTTGGTAAATGAAGGAAATGTTTGGATATTGAATTCAAATGTAGACACATCTATGCCTTTGGATATCCATATTAGGAGTGTTTTTAATAGAATTAACCCAAACATCTCTAATTTCAAATCATTAAACGGCGACTTTAAAGTGATTTGTCAGGGTATAATTGAAGGTGATGAGAACCCAGAATTACATTTGCCAGTTGATATCATTCATATGCTTTCAAGTATAAATGCATCCTTTGATGTGGATATGTATATTGTCTAAAAACCTGTAACTTCTGCTAGATTTTGATAAACATCTAAAACCATGGCACGAAAATACCCAATTAAAGATGTCAAATTGCTGTTTGGATTGGCGGCAGGTCGTTGCAATAGTCCAAGTTGTCGAACAGAGTGCATTCTGGATGAAACAGAATTAGAACCAACCAAAGTACTAGGAAAAATCGCTCATGTTTTTGCTCATGGTGAGAAAGGACCGAGAACAAATCCAGATCTAAGTGATAAACAGAGAGATTCTTATGACAATTGGATACTTCTGTGCCCTTCGTGCCATGACAAAGTCGATATCCAACCGGATTCTCATTCCGCAGAACTGCTCTTTGACTGGAAAGAGCAACATGAAGACTGGGTTAAAGAGCGTTTAGCCGAGGTCATCCCGGAAATATCTTTTGCAGAAATGGAGGTCATAACAAAAGCTCTTTTGGCCCAAAGGGAAACGACTTTTGACTTGCATTTGACACCGCCTTTGGAAAAGATGAAGAAAAACAACCTGACAAATCAGATTCAGTTTCAAATAACCATGGGTTTAGCCAAGGCAGGCGAGGTTGCACAGTTTATCAATCATGTCGCCGTGCTGGATCAGGCCTTTCCCGATCGGCTGAAATCTGGATTTGTCAATGAGTACAATCGATTATTAGAACAGGGATACAAAGGAGATTCTCTCTATGAGGCACTATTGCTGTTTGCATCGAAGGGAGTCTCCGATTTCAAGACTATTGCAACCAGTATGGCTGTTTTAAGCTATCTCTTTCAAAAATGTGATGTTTTTGAAGCATGATTTTACCTACCAAACACATTGCACCTCCCTTCTCTATTTTAGGGATTGGTGGAAACATCCTAAAAAAGATGACTCATTCCCAGTCAGTTACCGAACTATGGGAAAAAACGAAAGAAGAAGATGGAGTAATATCCTTTGAACGATTTACCCTCGGACTGTCTTTTTTATTTTCCATAGGAGTTATCGAGTTTGATCAGGGGTTGTTGGTTAGGAGCAACAAATGATCAAATCCATCACTAGCGACCATCCTGACTTTAAACCTGTTCATTTGGATCCAAGTGGGTTTAACCTAATAATTGCAGAGCGCACCAGCAAAGAAACTGACAAGGAATCTCGTAACGGTGCCGGCAAGACATCAATCCTCGAAATTATCCACTTCTGTTTGGGTAGTAATATACAGAAGGATAACAGTATCCATTCCAAAGCATTAAAAAATCATACTTTTACCCTCGAAGTAATTCTTAATAACCAGCCATACCTTGTCAGTCGATCTGTTGCTAAAAATGACGAAATAACGATTGAAGGAGATCTTCCCAATCTCGGTTTCGAAACCACACAGGCCCAACATTCAGATCAAATTAATATCAAAGTATCCGATTGGAACAAACACTTGGGATACCTTCTTTTTGGTTTACCGGAAGTTAATAAAGGAGAAAAATTTCTACCCACATTCAGAAGTTTATTCTCCTATTTCATAAGACAAAGTCGAGAGAGTTATATTTCTCCTTTTGAATTTTTTGCCAAACAACAAGAATGGAGCAAACAAGTAAACAATGCATATTTACTTGGATTATCCTGGAATTTTCCCAAAAAATGGCAAGAGTTGAAAGATGATGAAAAAACGTTGCAGAATTTGAAGAAAGTAGCAGATAGCAATGTTATTTCAGATCTCATAGGATCATTAGGAGAGCTAGAAGCCAGAAGGGTGCAATTTGAAGAACAAGTTCGAAAAGGTCAAGAACAGATTAATAGCTTTGAGGTTCATCCTCAATACAGAGAAATAGAACAAGAAGCCAATCGACTTGGTTCAGAAATTCTTTCACTAAGTAATCAAAACCGGATTGATCGTAATATGATCACGTATTACCAAAAAAGCTTCAAAGAGGAAGCACCGGCATCTAACAATAGCTTGAAGGAGCTCTATGAAGAGTCACAAGTATTGCTTCCCGAAAACGTGATCAAAAAAATTGATGAAATTGAGGCCTTCCACAAGCAGGTCGTTAGTAACAGAAAATCCTTTTTGGAACTGGAAATACGAGCACTAAATCAGAAAATCGAAGCAAGAGAAGCACAAATCAAAGATTTAACCAAAAAGAAGTCAGAAAGTTTGAAAATACTAAAATCACATGGAGCTTTAGACGAATATAGCCGACTTCAACAAAGACTTTCCAAGCAAATTAATGAGTTGGAAGAGATTAAAAACAAAATTAAAAATCTTAAAAAGTTTAATGAAGGAAAAAGCGCTCTCAAAATCGAAAAAGAGGAATTACGCCTTAAGGCCTCCATCGATTACGAAGAAAGGGAGGAGATAAGAAGAAAGAGCATCTCCTTGTTCAATTCCAATTCTGAAGCTTTGTATCAGTCCCCTGGAGAACTAATAATCAACGTTAAATCTACCGGATACGAATTCGATACTGAAAT
Source organism: SAR324 cluster bacterium (assembly GCA_028280735.1). GTDB lineage: Bacteria > SAR324 > SAR324 > XYD2-FULL-50-16 > XYD2-FULL-50-16 > JAHJTV01. The sequence goes on from JANQLH010000101.1 coordinate 46,158, forward strand.
TGAGAGGGCTGGTAGCCAGGGTATCGATTTGATGAAAATCTTCTGCTATGACCTGATGCTAATCCAGTTATGGTCTCAGAAAGAAAACTCACCAAAAACCCTGATGCATGATAGTACCATCTTTGATGGAGTGGATGAACGCCAAATCGCCCACGCTCTGGAACTAGTCTGCACCAAATCTCAAGAACATGGCTTTCAATATCTATGCTGCCTCAACTCAGACAATATCCCCTGGAAAGACTTCAGTTCCGACTTTGATGTCGAATCTTATAAAAGGCTTGAACTAAATGACACAGAAACTGGCGGTCTATTCGGTTTCAGGTTTTAAACAGATACGCCGCGAATCAGTATATATCCTCACTTTTATTGCTACCCCCTTTCAAGCTTCTCCACGTAAGCAATCACACCTTGGATATTTAACATGATATCGTTATCCAGAGTTTCTTTTTCCGGGATATCTCCTTTAACACCGAGAGCAGCCAACTCGGAATAAAGCCTTTCCTTGATAAAAACGAAGAGTTTTTCAAAGGATCTCTCCTTTTGATAGTGCTTTGCACAATCATTTCCAAAAAAACAGACCAGCTTTTTAGCCTGCTGAAGTAAAGCCACCCCGTTTTCTGCCATGCCGTAATGGGTGAAATAGATTTTTTCCGGATGAAGGTTGATCAGACGATCCGTAGTCTTTTCCATGATTTCAGGGACAAACTGGGTCGGAGCGGTAACAGGAAGGCAAAAGGATATTCCTTGGTCATCGTATAGTTGGCGAAAAAACATACCGGCATTGTCACCTGAAAAGATACCTTTACTGACCGGATCATCTATGACGAAATGATGAAACGCATGCCCGGGGGTGTCCAGAAATGTCAGAACTCTATTGTTCCCAAGATCCAATGTATCTCCATCTTCCATCACTTTAATTCGTTCTTCGGATACGGGAAGGATGGGATTAAACAATTGATCAAACAAATCGCCGTATACCTGCCTGGCCCCGGCAATCAGCTTTTCCGGATCAGCCATATGCTTGGCACCCCTTTGGTGAACCAAAAGAGTGGCGTTAGGGCATTGCTCCATCAATAACCCCGCACCGCCGGCATGATCCAGATGGATATGAGTCACGGCAATGTAATCAATTTGCCCGAGCTGAATGTTCAACTCTTCAAGAGAAGCCTGAATAACAGAATTAGAGGGGGCAGCGCCTGTTTCAACCAGAATGGTCTTCTCTTCTTTTATAATATAGCCGGTGGAGCGATAGATGGTTTTTAAGTCAACCAACGGAATCTGAAAGATGTTGTGACCAAGTGATTCAGTTAATGGCATGATATTACCGGTAAAATTGTTGATATCTCAGGATGCGTTCACATAGCACCAAGAATGATCAATTGAAAGGATTGATTATTTTAACGTTTGTCATACAACTCATCTCTCTTTAGCTTTACTTTGCCTTTAGTACCAAGATTGTAGCCGGTTTTTAAAAGCTTTAGCTGTCTGTTCTTGGTTTTACTATATCCGTCAGTTTCTCGAACACGTTGTTCCGGAGTTTCCCTCAGCAGTTCACTAAGGGACTTATCCAATGTAGCTGCAAGTATTTTTGCCTTTTTTAACAGGCGCTTAGGTATTGACATTGTCAAGTTTTGCCTTTCCATAAAAAACCTTCTTAGTCTATTCGGTTTATTCACATTTTTATGTGATTCACGATTTAATGTAAAACGTTTTGTGGCATTATCGCAAAGTGGATGACTTATCCCTTCGGGCATAACGACCAACTTTTGGAATCAAACCGACGAGAGACATAAAAGCCTTTTTGAAGCCACAGAAGATATACTTAGTCTTTAAAAGTGGCAATTCAAAATCTTGCAAATCAGCGAGGTGAGAAATCTTTTAGACTATGAAAGATAGTCATATCTCGTATGAAAAATTTTAATTATACTTAGGTCACGCTATCTGGTATTGATATACAAAATGGTGAATATCACCAAAGGCTTGATAACTCGCTTGTAATTGTTAAACCATTCTAAAAGGAGACAGCTTATGTCTTTAGGAATTTTTAATGTACCGGATCCCAGAAACGAGGACGTTCGATCTTATTTACCCGGATCAGCAGAAAAAGCTGCGCTGAAAAAAGAACTTGAAAAGCAGAAAAATAATCCTGTTGAGATTCCGCTGGTCATAGGCGGTGAAGCGGTTAAAACGGGAAATACTGTAGATATCAAGGCACCCCATGATCTTTCCGTAAAGCTTGGTACTTTTGATCAGGCAGGAGAAAAGGAGATTAATCAGGCTATCGATTGCGCTTTGGAAGCCAGAAAAACCTGGTGTAAAACTACTCCTGAAGACCGGGCATCCATATTCCTGAAAGCCGCCGACCTTCTGGCAGGGCCGTATCGCGATGTTCTTAACGCATCTACCATGTTGGGACAGAGCAAAAATGTCTTTCAATCGGAAATCGAAGCGGCTTGTGAGCTGGCAGACTTCTGGAGATTCAATGTCGCCTACATGATGGATGTCTATAAAAACCAGCCTCCCGTGAGTCCGGCAGGTATGTGGAATCGTTCAACCTATCGACCATTGGAAGGATTTGTTTTTGCCGTTACTCCGTTTAATTTTACGGCTATCGGGGGCAACCTGCCGACGGCACCGGCGCTCATGGGTAATGTCTGCGTCTGGAAACCATCCAGTACGGCCGTTCTCAGTAACTACTATTTAATGGAGCTGTTTAAGGAAGCCGGTCTTCCCGACGGTGTCATCAATTTCGTTCCCGGCAAAGGCAGAACCGTAGGAGATCCTATCTTGGCAAGTCCGTATTTTGCGGGTATCCATTTTACAGGATCAACAGCCACCTTTAATTCCATGTGGAAGACGATCGGCGAAAACCTGAGTAAAGGACTCTACAAGACTTATCCTCGCATAGTAGGCGAAACCGGTGGGAAGGATTTTGTATTTGCTCATCCTGATTCAGATGTGACGTCACTCTCGGTAGCATTAATCAGGGGCGCTTATGAATACCAAGGCCAGAAATGTTCCGCCGCTAGCAGGGCTTATATCCCGGAATCGATCTGGCCGGACGTTCAAGATAATCTAAAGCAGATGATCTCCGAAATCAAAATGGGTGACGTTTGTGATTTCGATACCTTCATGGCCGCTGTTATCGACAAAGCCTCATTTGATAACATCGCGTCCTACATCGATTATGCTAAAAAAGCCGACGATGCCGAGATTGTTGCAGGCGGTGAATATGATGATTCCAAGGGATATTTTGTACAACCAACAGTGATTCTCACTACCAATCCCAAGTTCAAATCCATGGAAGAAGAGATTTTCGGTCCCATACTGACGGTTTACGTCTACAAAGACAGCGAAATCGATGCGACCCTGGATCTGCTGGATGAAACCAGTCCTTATGCCTTAACCGGCTCCATTTTTGGAAAGGATAGGTTAGCACTGGCCAAAGCTGCAGACCGATTGGAAAACGCCGCAGGTAATTTTTATATTAATGACAAACCAACCGGTGCAGTGGTTGGCCAACAACCATTCGGTGGTGCACGAGCAAGTGGAACCAATGATAAGGCGGGCAGCATTCTGAATCTTTTACGCTGGGTGAGCCCAAGGGCTATCAAGGAAACGTTTGTTCCTCCCACAGATTTCAAATACCCCCACATGGCAGAAAAGTAACGGCTGCAGAAAGAGGTTGGGCACAATCGCCCTTCCTCACTCCCTGAAAAGACATTCTTCAGTTCTCCCCATTCCTGATCACCTGTTTATCAAACCATCTTCCCAATTGCGAAATCTCCGGTGGCAGACTAAGATAGGGTTATCCTTGGTCGCAATAAATTATAGTTAAGAAAGCATTTTTTCCGGAAGATATTATGGACTTATTTCGAGCCGAGTACTGGCACTTGAACCCGGATGGAAAAATCGAATGTGAAGTCTGCCCCAGGGCTTGCAAATTAAAAGATGGGCAACGAGGCTTGTGTTTTGTCAGACAGCGAATCGGCTCACAAATGGTGTTGACTACCTATGGTCGAAGTAGCGGATTTTGCATCGATCCTGTGGAAAAGAAACCTCTGAACCATTTCTATCCGGGTTCCCCGATTTTGTCTTTTGGAACCGCCGGCTGTAATCTCTCCTGCAAGTTTTGCCAGAATTGGGATCTTGCCGCCTCAAAGGATTTTGACCGGATGACCGACAAGGCATCTCCCATGGCAATCGCCCAGGCAGCCAAGGATCATGGTTGTTCCAGTGTGGCGTTGACTTATAATGATCCTGTTATCTTTCTTGAATATGGAAGAGATGTGGCCCGGGCTTGTCATGAACTCGGCATCAAAGTGGTGGCTGTTACCAATGCTTACATCTGGAAACAAGCGAGAAAAGATTTCTTTTCCTTTATCGATGCAGCCAATGTGGATCTTAAAGCCTTTACCAACGATTTTTATAAAACTTTGACCGGAGGAGATTTACAAACGGTTCTGGATACGCTGGTTTACCTGAAACAAGAGACAAATGTCTGGATTGAACTGACCACCTTGATCATTCCGGGGGAAAACGACAGTAAAAAGGAGCTGACTGAACTCTCCCAATGGGTGGTAAAAGAGTTGGGGCCCGAGACACCTATCCACTTTTCCGCTTTCCATCCCGATTTTAAAATGAGAGGCAAGTCAGCCACATCACTTGATACCCTGGTTGCTGCACGTGAAATCGCACTGGATCAAGGCTTGTTTTATGTCTACACAGGCAATGTTTATTACTCACCTGGTGACACAACCTATTGCAAAAGCTGTGGGAAACCTTTAATTGAAAGAGATTGGTATAATTTGACTTTTTATCGGCTGGATCCCAATGCCAACTGCATTTATTGCGGAACAAAAATCGCAGGGAGATTCGCTTCCACACACGGTCATTGGGGGTCTAAACGAAGACCTATTAGGGTTTAAAATTGGGTGTTACATTAAGTATCAAACGATCAAATTGAGTCAAGTTCCGATCATTTTGATAGCCTTGTGAGCAGCCTGACTCTTTGTCATTCCAGTCTGGAAGGGTATCAATTATTGCAGATCAGAAAGCTCTCCGATATCTCTCCTAAGTCAAATATCTAAAACATATTAATTAAAGACATTTTAATCATTTAATTATCATCCGGGAGTTGGATATGAGCCAATTTATCGTGAATGGTGGTAACAAACTACAAGGAAGTATTGTTCCATCGGGAAACAAAAACGAAGCGTTGCCGGTACTAGCTGCTGTCTTGTTAACGGAAGATCCTGTCACCATTCACAATATTCCGGATATTGGTGATATCGGCAGCATGAAATCGATCCTGGAGGAGTTGGGAGTATCGATCACTTTCCAAGGAGAAAACTCATACCGGTTCGATTCATCCAACCTGATAACCTCCAATCCCAATAGACAGCTTTCCGAATCCATTCGTGGCTCGTTTCTGCTGATATCTCCGTTGCTGCATCGCTTTAAAAAAGCAAAAGTCTATATTCCCGGGGGAGATTCCATCGGCCGAAGACGACTTGACACACACATTATTGCCCTGGAGCAGCTTGGAGCAGAAATCAACAGGGAAAACGGCAGTTTTAACGTCAACGCCAATTCGCTGAAAGGCGCGGATATTTTATTGGATGAAGCCAGTGTGATGGCGACCGAAAATATCATTATGGCAGCAGTATTGGCAGAAGGAATCACCACTTTATACAACGCTGCTTGCGAACCGCACGTTCAAGGATTGTGCAACCTGCTGAACGCCATGGGAGCGAATATTCAAGGCATTGGCAGTAACAGGCTGATCATAGAAGGCGTTGAGAAATTAAACGGTTGTGAGCATACCATTAAATCCGATCATACTGAAGTGGGGTCCTTGATAGGTCTGGCGGCCGTAACAAACAGTGAAATTACCATTGAAAACGCCGGGGTGGAAAACCTGGGATTAATCCTGCACTTTTTTGAAAAGCTGGGAGTGAAAACAGAAATTAACGGAAGCAGTCTTTTGGTTCCCGCAAACCAGGAACTGGTTATCCAAAGCGATATCGACCAGTCAATTCCCAAAATCGATGATGCTCCCTGGCCCGGTTTTCCTGCGGATTTAACAAGTATCATGACGGTTGTGGCAACCCAGTGTAAAGGAACCGTGTTGATTTTTGAAAAACTGTTTGAAAGCAGATTGTTCTGGATTGATGGCCTGCTCAGAATGGGAGCCAAGATTGTCCTCTGTGATCCCCATCGCGCTGTTGTTGTCGGACCGGCCAAATTAACGGCAACCCCGCTTTCCAGTCCTGATATTCGTGCGGGGATGGCGTTGTTAATCGCCGCACTTTGCGCCGAAGGAACCAGTGAAATTCAGAATATTCAACAGATCGACAGAGGTTACGCTCGCATAGATGAAAGATTAAATGCCCTGGGTGCTGATATTCAAAGGGTGGCTTGAATTATTGAAACATTGCAAATGACCACGTTTTCACGTTGAGTTTGTATCCAAAATCGCTGTCGCGTATTGTGCAATATCTATATAATTGTGAGATGATTATCTTTTATGAATACGCACAACCCAACTCATCCGGGCGAGTTTATGCGGGAAGTATATTAGGAGCCCTTTCAAGTCAGTTATAGAACCGTGGCCAAAAAGCTCCGAGTTGCTCCTTCCACGTTTAACAGCTCGAAAAAGGAGCAGGGCAACATCAACTCTGAAATGGCTTTGCGTTTTTTTTTAATAGTATTGGGTAGGTCGACGGAACGCTGGATAGCAAAGCAAAGTAGTTATAATCATTGGGTTGCCGGGCAGAAAATTAACTTGGATGATGTTGAGATACTTGCCGTGGTATAGTTCTTCCTGCCCGTATAACCAAAATTTATTTACAAAGTAACATGCTAATCACATTCGAAGGGATCGATGCTTGTGGCAAATCGACCCAGATGGAACTGCTGGCAGAAAGGCTGGAAAAAGAAGGGCTGGACGTCATTAAAGCGCGTCAACCTGGCGGAACGTCTATCGGGCAGGCTATTCGCAAGATACTACTCGATCCGTCCAATACGGAAATGACTCCCGAAACCGAGGTCTTGCTTTACGTGGCCGACCGACTACAGCACATCGAACAAGTCATTAAACCGGCTCTGAAAGAACAAAAGATCGTACTTTGCGATAGGTACCATGACACCGCCGTAGCTTATCAGGGGGCCGGCAGACAACGCGATCTTACCTGGTTAAAACCGATTGAGGATAAATTTATCCAAGTACCTGATTTGACCCTTTATTTTGATATAACCGTAGCAACCTCCCAGGCCAGACTGGAGGAACGAAACAAGGCTTTGGACCAGGAAAACTGCAGATTGGAACAGGAGGATGTCGACTTTTTTAACCGAATACGCTCTGCCTATAAATCCCTTGCAGAGAGAGAACCGCAACGATTTGTTATTGTGGATGCCGAAGGCTCTATTGAGAGTATTCAGGAAGAAGTCGTTCAAATAGTCTTGCAACGATTAGGGAAATAAAATGAACTTCTCCGGAATTTACGGACATGACAAAGTAAAAGAATACCTGTCCAAAGCCTTTGAGCTAAACAGAGTACCTTCTGCCTATCTGTTTCTTGGGGAAAACGGGATCGGTAAAAGCTCTGTCGTCTTTAAATTTGCACAACTGCTTAATTGCGAAACACACAGCATTTGCCACGTTTGTGATAACTGCCGTTTGTTTGATTCCGGCAAACACCCGGATTTCCATTTGGTGAAACGCAATGGCCAGTTTATTCGAATCGCCCAGATCCAGGAGCTGATTTCCCGGTTGAGCCTTAAATCGGCTTATGCCTCCAAACGAGTGGTCTTAATCCAAGAGGCAGACCGCCTTAACCAGGAATCCGCCAACAGTTTTTTGAAGATCCTTGAGGAACCACCACTTGATACCTTAATGGTTCTGACCGCGTCAGAAGAAAACATGTTGTTGGAAACCATACTGTCCAGGTGTCAGAAAGTATCCTTTTCGCCGCTTTCCCGGGAAGTTTTAAAACGAATCATCACAGAGCGATTCGCAGTAAATGACAGTGAGATGGATTTCGTCATCAACTATTCCCGGGGACGAATCCGCAAAGATTTCATAGACAAGGTTGCAGTCTTAAACACCATGCGCAGGCAGGTATTGATCATGCTGTGCAGTTTGATCCTGGAAAACATGGTGGCTCACACAATTCAGATAGAACAATGGGTGAAAAAGGATCTGCATGAATACTTCCTTGAGTTCACAGCAATTTGGTTAAAAGACTTTATTTATCTTAAAATGGAAAATCCAGGGCAAATGACCAATCGGGATATGATTGACGAAATCGACATATCCGCAATTCATGCCGATCAAGAACAGTTGAATCAGGCTTTTGGATTGGTAATTGAAACCGAACTGGCGGTAAAGGCAAACGCCGGCAAGGTTCTGGCGTTGGAAAGTTTGATCATCCAGTTAAAGCAGTTATTTGAAGGAGAGATGGTCCTCTAATCAGTGCGTTCTAAGATCCTGGTGAATTCCAATTAATTGGGTTCCCACCTTGTAACTTTCGGATGTGTCTCCCTTGGCCGGTTCAACGTGCTTGACCAGGCAAATCGCCTTGTAAATTACATCTTCCCCGACAATTCCCAGGATAATTTCCTCATTTATGTCCAGGTTTTCATCGATCTGGATTTTCATTCCCATTTCACTGATATCCAGAATCAGAATCTTCACACTCTTTTTTTTCTTGGATGCCGATGACAGGTAAACGTTTGTAACAACAGGATGTCTCTCATGCCTTCTACGTTCCTCCCCGGGTGTTGATCTGCCGATCAAGTCCTTTTCCGGGATCAGTATTTTTGGCAATAATGATATCAGGCAATTAGGGCAGATGTGCTGGGAAATGTTCGAAACTGATTCCTGATCATCCGAAAAGATAGTTGCTTTGTTACACCAGGCGCAGTTGGCTGTTAGCATGAGACAGTCTTGATTTGGGTTAGTTTTCCTGTTGGACGCTCTGCTTTTCGTCCGTTTCGTTGTAAAGGAAGTTTAAGCTATTCAGCGGGAGTACTTCTTCCAGATCACTGACAAACTCTTCAGTAGGACAAATCCTTTCCGGTAATTCAATATCCACTCGACAATTGTTATCCGATTTAAGCGAGAGATCCACATAACAATCTCCCGGGTATCTTTCCATAATCTGTTTGATCGATTCAACATCGGATACTTCAGCGGATTCCGGCAGATCCAGCCTTAAATGGGTTGAATGCTCGGCCCTGATATCGGGGATTGATTCAACATTCTGAGCAATCAGTCTGCGGGAATCATCTTCACTTTTTATGTATCCCGATATCAACACCGGATCATCAAACTCTTCCGCATCCAGTATATGAGAGGCAGCTTTAAATGATTTTGCAAATACCAGCACGTCCATCGTTCCCCACAGATCTTCAACTGTCAATAGTGCCCACTTCTCATTGTTCTTCTTGGACAGGCGAATCACTTTGGTGGCAATGACTCCGGCGATATTGATAACCTCTTTGAAACCAAATCGTCTGTCCGGAGCTTTTAAATCGGTGGTTCGATGAATCTTGGTGTAATGATTGATCTCCTCCGAATAGGAATGAAGCGGGTGGCCGGATATATAGAAACCAAGGGCTTCTTTCTCAAATTTCAGCCTGATTTTGGTTTTCCAGTCCGGTACCTTCGGAAGCTCAATTTTTGTGCGGCTTTTCTCTATTTCATCATCGGAAAGCAAATCGAAAAAGGAAACCTGGTTTTCGCGGATCATTGATTTCTCGGCATTGGCAAGAGACAAAATTTGATCCAGTCCCTCCAGAATGCACCTGCGGTTTATTTCCAGGGAATCAAAAACACCGGCTTTAACCAGGGCTTCCAAAACTCTTGAGTTGACTTTGGAGGTGTCGATTCGACTGAACACATCAACCAGGGTTTCAAACTTTTCGCATTCCTCCCTGGCCTGGAGGATACTTTTTAATGCAGTCTCACCCACATTTTTAATGGCATTCAATCCAAACCGAATCCTGCCTTTGTTGGCGGTGAAGATCAAATCGCTTTCATTGATGTCGGGCGGTAATACTGGAATGTTCATGTCCTGGCATTCACTGATCAGTTTGACCACACTTTCGGGTTTGTTTCTTTCAATGGTTAACAATGCTGCCATGAAATCCACCGGATAGTTGGCTTTCAACCAGGCAGTCTGGTAGCTGATCAAGGCGTAGGCAGCGGAATGGGATTTGTTAAATCCGTATCCTGCAAATTTATCAATTAAATCAAAAATATAATCTGCCTTTTCAGCATTAATATCGTTTTTGGCACAGCCTTTTTTAAAGGTTTCCCGTTGTTCCTGCAAAACTTCGGGGATTTTTTTACCAATGGCTCTCCTTAATATATCGGCTCCGCCCAGGGAAAAATCAGCCAGGACCTGTACCGTCCTCATAACTTGTTCCTGGTAAACCATCACACCGTAGGTTTCATCAAGCACCGATTCCATTAAGGGATGGGGATAGCTTGTTTTTTGTCGGCCGTGTTTTCGTTCCACGTAATCATCCACCATGCCGGAGCCGAGTGGTCCCGGTCGGTACAATGCCACCAGGGCTATAATATCCTCGAAACAATCCGGTTTAAGCTTGCGGATCAGGGCTTTCATTCCTTCCGATTCCAGCTGGAAAACCCCGGTGGTATCTCCTCGACACAACAACTTGAAAGTTTCGGGGTCATCCATGGGAATCAGGGAGATATCCAATTGATCTTCCGAGGATTGCCTTTTGTTGATTAACTCTACCGTTTTATCAATGATAGTCAGGTTACGCAGACCCAAAAAGTCGAATTTTACAGCTCCCTGGTCCTCTGCGTATTTCATGGTGAATTGAGACTGAATGCCGTCTCCTTTAGTGGGAGTGCAGGTCGGCATCACATCAGTGATTGCGGAATCCATAATAATCACCCCGGCTGCGTGGGTGGAAAGGTTATTATTCATTCCTTCCAGCGCCAATGCTGTCTTAATCAGCTTTTGCTCAACATCGGAACCGCTTGTCGCCATCTCCTTGAGTTTGGGCTCCGTCTCCATCACTTTGGTTAAGGTGATACCCAGGTCATCCGGCACCAGCTTGGCTATTTTATCAGCCTCGGCAAAGGGTATATCCAGAACACGAGCAACACCCCTGATAGCACCTTTCGCCTTCAGAGAACCAATGGCCGATATTTGGCAGACGTTTTTCTCCCCGTATTTTTGCTTCACATAATCGATAACACGTTCCCGACCTTCCACTTCGAAATCGATATCAAAGTCAGGCATGCTCACTCGTTCGGGATTGAGAAAGCGCTCAAACAGCAGGTCATACTTTATAGGGTCAAGATCCGTAATCTCAAGAGCATAAGCCACCAGCGCGATCATCAACCACGGCCAGGG
>JANQLH010000131.1 GCA_028280735.1 SAR324 cluster bacterium
TTTTAACAGCTCTTGTTCCGCACGGAGTGATGTCAGTTCAAAAGAAAAAGAGAGTGGTTTTACTAAAAACAATGCCCGTCAGGGTAGTGATTAACCATAGCAACTCCTTTGTTCGACAGCTGGAACAACTAGGTTACAGGCACGGAGAATCCATAGAGTTGATTGAATATGACGCCAACGGTGACAGGGATAGGGCTGAAAGTTTTTTAATCGGGATCTTGAATCAGTCTCCTCCGGATTTGGTGGTTACCAGCGCAACCCTGGCCTCCCAGGCAGCACATAAGGTATTGAGGAATACCGGCGTACCAATGGTTTTTTTCACCGTGTCTGATCCGGTGGGTGTCGGGCTGATAAAAAAAATTGGTATACCTACCGGTACCAACGTAACCGGCAGAGTGCATATGCTGGATCGTCAAACTAAAATTAATGTAGCCATGCGATTGATCGGAGGTGGAAACGAAATGCCGCCGGTTCGATTTGGAATAATTCATTCTACCTATCCATCCGCTATGGGAGATGTCAGAGAGCTAAAAAAAATCGCCCGCACGAGAAAGGATCTTCAGTTTATTGTTCGCCGAATAACTTATCGAAAAGTTCCCAAGGGACTGACAACCATGATTTCTGATGTGATAAAGGCTATTGCTGAGATTGAACAGTCTGTTGATTTCTGGTGGGAAGTTTCCGGTCCGTTAGCAGAAACCAAGGAATATAGGCATGCGTTGCAAGGTAACTCCGATAAGGCAATTGCAATGGGATTAACAACCCACGCCGCTGAAATGGGTGCTTTGGTAGCCCTTTCTCCAAATGAATCGAGCAGCGGCATAGAAGCAGCACATCTGGCAGCTTCCATATTAAAAGGTGCTGATCCCGGGAAAATAGCAGTCACGGAACCTGCTGAATTTGATCTGGCAATTAACCTTGGAACGGCACTTAGGCTTGGAATTGTCATTCCTCCGGATATCATGAAATTAGCCGGTGACAACATCTATCAATAGCAATTCATGAAACTGCAGACCAAGATCGCCCTGGCAATCTTACCGATGTTCACTGTTTCCGTTCTGATATTGGCCGCCTGGGCCAATATCACTACCACGGAAGCAACACGGAAATCACTCCATAACTTCATGGAAAACGAACTGAATACTTATATTTCCCACACACTTGTTGAGTACCACAACATCCTGAAACAGAATGGTTTGGATGAAATCGAATCTTTTGTCGAGCAATACCAGCAGGAAGCATTAAAAAAAACAAAGGAAATTCATTTCACTCCAAATAGTTATGCAATGGTGATCTCCGGTGAAGGTAAGCTCTTAACCAGTACCCTGGATCCTCCCGTTTACGAGGTCAGCCAGTTTCGAGCTCTGCTCAAAAAAGCCGGGGAATTCGGCACCGGTCTGTTGAAGGGTCATGTAAAAAGCGGAAAGTCTCAAGCCATCTATATTGCCCGCTATTTTGAACCTTGGGATTGGATAACCATTTACCTGCAGTCGGAGAATCACCTTCACGAGTCCGAGCAAAGACTGAGAATTGTCGCCATAGGCATCGCAATCGTCTCAACTATGGTGGGACTAATGTTAATCATGTTTGTCCTCCGTCATTTTTTTGTTGCCCCGGTATACAAATTAAAAAATGCCGCTGATTTGATCACCAAGGAGCAGTGTGAAGTTAAAATAGACCATAGCTCTAAGGACGTAGTTGGAATGCTGGCTCGCAGCATGGAGGAGATGTCCCGGGCTATTCACGATCATAGAAAGGAACAGGAAAACTGGCAAAGATACCTGGAAAACGAAGTTAGTTACCGTACTAATGAGCTTAAGGAAACCAATGTAAAACTGAGAAATGAAATCGGCGTTCGCAGGGAGACAGAAAAAAAACTCACATTGGCGAATAAAGCGAAAAGCGAATTTCTGGCAAATATGAGTCACGAAATACGAACTCCGCTAAACGCAATCATCGGTTTTGGAGATCTGCTGAAAGCCCTGGTTAACGATCCAACGCTTAAGAACTATGTCAATTCCATCAATCTGGCCGGTAAAAATCTCCTGAATCTGATTAACGATATTCTGGATATGTCCAAGATAGAAGCCGGTATGTTGGATATTCACAAAGAATCCGTAGATATTGCCAGGATAATAGATGAAATCGGACAAATATTTCAAATGACTATCGGTGAAAAGGGGTTGGACTTCACCATTGAAGTCAGCAAAGAGTTGGACCATTTTATTCTTATCGATGAGCTAAGACTAAAACAGGTACTGCTTAATATGGTAGGCAACGCCCTGAAATTCACACAAAAAGGCGGTATAACCATCACTGCGCACATGGATCGAACGGATCATCCCAAACAAAACCTGGTCATAAACATAAAGGATACCGGAATTGGAATTCAAGAGGACAAGCAGGAATACATTTTCGAGTCCTTCCGTCAACAATCCGCTTCTATTGGAAAAACCTTTGGCGGAACAGGGTTGGGGCTGTCAATTAGTAAGAGACTTACAGAATTGATGGGGGGCAACATCACGGTTAAAAGCCGGGTGGGTGAAGGCAGTGTTTTTACAATCACCATTTTCGATGTAAAATTCACCGACCAAATGCCGTCCCCCGATGATCGACGGCCTTTTGACCTGAAAGAAATACGATTTGACGGTCAGAAGATTCTTGTAATCAACGACGAAAAGTCAACCAGAAACATGATCAGTGATATTCTGGGGCAAATGAACCTGGATGTAATTGGAGCCGCGAACGGTGCCCAGGGAGTAGAGACGGCAATTAAACAAAAACCGGATGCCATTTTGATCGATATCGTGTCAGCCGATACTTCCGGATTTGAAACAACAAGCCAGTTGCGAGAGCATGCGGAGACCGGGGAAACTCCGATAATTGCATTAACCCCTTTAAAGGAATCATCGGAAATAGCGACAATTAAAAAAATGGCCTTTGCCGCTGTTTTGCCCGTGCCTATAGATAGCTCTCAACTTTTGGTTGCGTTGAATAGAATACTATTACCGGAATCCGTTCAGCCAGTTTCAGGCAAGGGCACTGGAAAGGAAGCCTTACCGGGAGATGCGCTGCTTAAGCATCCCGGTCTGGACAAAGCAATAAAAATTCTCAACGAGCAGCTGCTCCCGGAATACGAAAGGTACAGATCTGTAGTCAATGTTAGTAAGGTTAGGGAATTAGCTGAAAAAACCAGGGCCGTGGGTGAACAATTCGAAATATCGGATATTATTCACTATTCCGACGAGCTGATTCAACACAGTGCCGAATTCGATGTCCCCAAAATTACAGCCAGTCTGAAGGAGTTCCCGGAACTGCTTTTCAAACTCACCTCCCAAGCCAGCTGAAACCCAATCTATCCCGGCTTAATAGAAAGTTAATCCGCTTGAAACGAGGATCCAAGGAGTAATTCGCAATTGAACGCGTAATTAACGAAAACCAGTGGTTTAAACATGCGAGTTATCGGATTCGCTGACATCCGATCAACAAAAGCCGGTTGCCCCCAATATAGTATCCATTTCAAAAGCGCATGATGCCGGCTAAGCCTTGTTTCGGGCAACTCATACTGATGATATCCCGGTTTGATTTATTATGTTTTATGATGATCCCTTCAAACCGGAGTAAGGATTTATCCTGCTAATTCCGGGAGATAGTTTCTTTGATTTTCGATGTACAACTCTTTTGAAACAGCCTCATTCCCGAGTTTGAAGCGTTCCATCATGGTATTTAAAGATGTTGCCCAATGATTAAGTTCCTTGGAAGAGGAAGCGGTTTCTTCAGACACGGCCGAATTAGATTGTACTACGTTATTAATCTGGTTCAAACCGGTGTTGACCTCTTCGATTCTGGTTTTTTGGTCTTCCGCACTTTCAGATATCTCTCCGACCAGCTTGTTGACCAATGCAATGCTTTCATTGATTTTAGAGAACACCTCGGCTGTTTTATCGGCATTGGAGACACCCCTGTCAACTCCCTTAACGGATGCTTCAATCAACTCGGTCGTATTTTTGGCAGCTTCCGCACTGCGGCTTGCTAAAGACCTGACTTCTTCGGCAACAACTGCAAATCCTTTACCGTATTTTCCTGCTCTTGCGGCTTCAACAGCTGCATTAAGGGCCAGCAGGTTGGTTTGAAAAGCTATTTCATCAATGACTTTGATAACCTTGGCAACATCTGAGCTGGTAGTTTGAATTTCCTTAATAGAAACCAGCATATCATCCATCTGCTTATTACCGTCTTGCACTGTTTCAAGGGTTTGGCCTGTGATCTGCAGAGACTTGGTGGCGTTTTCGCTATTTTTTGAGGTTCGATGGGCAATCTCGGACATGGAGCTGGATATTTCCTGGATTCCCGCTGCTTGCTGTGAACTGCCGTTAGCCAGAATCTCCGCGGAATTTGATAGTTCTTTGGCCCCGGCATTGAGGCGTTTACAGTTCTCCTTGGCTTCGGAAATCGTCCGGCCTAACAGAATCATGGTGTTGTTTACACTGTTTTTCAGCTCACCCAGCTGTCCTTCCAGATCCACCGTTACAACACCGGAAAGGTCACTGTTCGCGGCAGATTCCATGACCTTTTTAACATCCCTGATCAGAATTTCCAGACTGTCGGCTATGGTCTCCGATTCGTTTCTCTGCGTAACAAAGCGTAACAGGTTTTTATTACTCCCCGACTCATACACATATCCGAAGACTGTTATCAGCAGGTTAACAACCATAAAACCCAAAAGTGTGTCGTTGATCAAAATGGTGAACTCCTGGGACCATCCTATGCCGTTTGACATCATGAACGTTTCCACCATCACGGCCAGGATACACATGAAACCGGCGATTACTCCCATCAATTTGCCGGAAAGCATAAATGCCAAGAGGATAATAAAGCTGTAATTCATCGCCAAAGTATAGTTGGCATCCAGATCCCGAAAAACCAGAATTGTGATGAGCAGGTATAAGCAGATTACCACTCCGTTTCCTGCAACTTTAGAGGATTTGGTATATTTGAGACTGATCACGGCCAACAAGGCCAAAACACTCAGTGTCAATATCACAACAGCATTGCCGTACTTTTCAAATTTGAATGCTCTCAAAGAATTTGATGCTACAAACAATGAGATGAATAACCCTATACCCACAACGCGCCTGGCCCTGGGATATTCAAGTTCCCTGTCTTTCATTATTTCCGGTATAAACCAACTAAAAAAGGACTGTATGCTCATTAGTGACCCCCGAATTACCATTTGATAGTAAATACAATGCCCTCGGAAATCTTCATAGTCTCTTGAGGGGCTTTTGCATCTTTTTTTAAAATCCGATCGGTATGTGTCGTGATCGGCTACATCCTTTTCAACATTTCAATAATCGCCATTGTCAATTATCACAGGTACAGTTTTTCCGTAAACAAAGCTTTTCACCCTTCTCTTTTGATGGACTTGTTTTTTAGAGTAAGATAAAAAATATCAATGCTTTGCATGGTAATACTTTTCTGGACAGATAGAAATTTCGGTTACAGTATCTAAAGTTGAATCACACATGTCAAATGTTTTTAAAAAGTACCATGGCTTCCCCCCGGAACTGCTTGTGCCAAAAGATTCTTAAATACTCGGTTAATCAATCAAAACATTTGAAAACAAGTCACGTTTCAACTGACTGTTCCTGGTTGCAGGTGTCAGCGATTACCATTTTCATGTGGGTGATTCTCTCAATTTGAGGTCTAGCGTGTCTGCTGAATGTTATCGGAAGATCGGTTTGTCCGGAAAAACCTTCAGTGAGCATTTTGGGAGAAGTATATCAAGAATCAAAAAAACAGCTGTTTATTGCTGTGTATCATGACAGAGCTCGATCCCGTCGACTAGTTTACGGAATAGAGGCAGTTATCTTGGCTGGATGGGTTGCAGGTCTGATTAACCAATCAAAGAATCTATGTTACGATAAAGTGACAGGTCTGCCAGTAAAAAAACAAAATAGTCTCAATGAAGGAAACAAAGTGAATATCAATTTCATCACGTTGAGAAACGCGATATTGATGGGTTCAAGGCAATTATCCAACCGCCGGGCTGTTATCGGGAAGCCAGGCAACAACCTTATCAATCATTTGAAGCTTTGGAAAAGCACTTTCAGCCGGTCCCGGGCGAGTATTACAGGTTTTGTTGCAACAACGGAGGAACAGATTGTCGGTCATTCGGGAAATAAAACAAAATCAAGGTGCTCGGAACTTGTAGCTCAAAATCGGATTTACCGGCGAAGGACTGCCCGGGAAATGCGTCCGGGTTAATGATCATTTCGAGTCACTGATAACTCTATCGATGTTAAATCCCGATTATCAAGGTGACTGAGGGATGGGGGAGAAACGCACATGTTGGTCATTAGAGAAGCAGTACAAGGTGATATTGATAGTATCTATGATATGATTATTGCTATTGCCAGGCATCACGATCAGGAACAATATGTCCAAACCGACAGGGAGGAACTGTTAAGATCCGGCTTTGGCGAATCACCAAAGTTTGGTGCTTTGTTGGCTGAAATAGATGAGAAGGCTGTTGGTTTTGTCTCCTTCATCTGGGAATATTCCATCTGGCTGGGTAAAAAATATATGAATTTAAATGATCTATATGTTCGTGAACAGTATAGGGGGCGAGGAATAGGGGCAATGCTCATGAAAAAAATGCAGAGACTTTGTTTGTCTCACGGAGTTTACCATATCCGCTGGGAGGTTGAGGAAAACAATCAAAAGGCTATTGATTTTTATAAAAACTTGGGAGCTGAGTTTAAATTGAAAGGAATTTGCCACTGGCATGCAAAACAATAAACACAGTCAAATCCGGCATTCATGACCTGAAAGCACGATCGTTCACACACAACCCGGAGGAACTTCGTTTGAAACTATCCGTGATTATTCCGATTTATAACGAGTACAACAATATTGATGAAGTGATCAGCCGTATCAACGCCGTAAAAATGCCCGACGCTATTTCGGACCTTCAACTGATCCTGGTCGATGACGGCTCTGTTGATGGAACTACAGAAAAGCTGGAAAAGTATAAAGATGAAAAAACCATGGTCGTCCATGAATCCAGGATCAACTTTGGAAAAGGCACTGCCACCAGAATCGGATTAACCTATGCCACGGGAGACCTGGTGTTGATTCAGGATGCGGATTTGGAATATGACCCCAACGACTACCCGAAACTAGTGGAACCAGTATTGAACCAGGGAGCCGAGGTTGTTTACGGCTCCAGGTTTTTGGGAAAAAAGTCAAGATTGGAAGGAATGGCTTTAAAAAACTGGTTTATAAACATATTCCTGAGAATAATGACAAACATCTTATATGGTTCCAAATTAACGGATGAGGCAACAGCCTATAAACTCTTTAAAACAGGCATCCTTAAAGAGATTAATCTAAAATCCAGGCGATTTGAATTCTGTCCCGAAGTCACTGCAAAGGTACTCAAACGCGGCTACCAGATTCACGAAGTTCCCATCAGCTATAAGGGAAGAACGGTTGAAGAAGGGAAAAAAATCAAATGGCAGGACGGAATAGAAGCCATCTGGACCCTCTTAAAGTACCGCTTTGTCAATTAGTGCTTGAACGAAAACCAGTTTTAACCCCCCCCCCAATAAGAGCTTTAAAAGCAGCTTGGTGCTTCGAGGTTCAGTGCTTTATATCTGCAAGACTCTTCAACTCTTTCCGGTTCAACCACAGAAAGGCCAATTGAATGATATTCAATTTTTATTAAATAACTCTTATTGATGAACGACAGGTTACTTTAGTTTGATAATCCGTAGACTTGTCTTGGAGCCAGCTGTTCAGGAAATTCGTCCAGCAAACTCTTTCTCAGTGTGTAACAAAAGTGGCATTCATCCACATATTGATCATCATGAGGGACCTTGTATGTTTTGGCCAGACAAGCCGGTCCTCCTTCCAGTAGCGGACCTATTACGGGATGATCGGCCGCAACAAAGGTTTTCATTATTTGTGACAGAGGTGCCCGGAATACGTTCCCAATGATCAACCCTTGGCAAACATGCACGTTGCCAAAAGGATCAATATGGACCCGACCCGGATCGATTAATTCCTCTCGAGTACAAGACCTTAAAAGTTCCCAGTTTTTTTTAGGTAACCCCCCGGTGAGCGTTTCAACAGCCCTTCCCTTAAATACGGTATTTCCGCCGATAATGGGCTCTCCCTTTTTGCCCTTGGTTTGTCCAACAGTTTTGACAGTCGGAGCGTCTATGCAGTAAAAATCGGCATCTAATCCCAACTGTCTGCAGGCCTGATGAGCGTTTTTGGGAGGTGTGTCTTGCGTATTTCCGTAATGAAATGTGTCATCACTCAAGCCAATGTACGATATACCCAGGTCTTTGAGAGGTTTTAGCCAAAGAACAGCATCATCGACTGACGTTGCCCAATAGGAATTAGTAACGACACCCACATTAAACCCGAAACTGCGTGCGCTTTTCATTGCCTCAACCATAACGGGATAATATAAAAATGGCTCCCCTCCTTCAAAGAAAATGGTGTTGACTGATTTCATGGAAACAGCGTTTTCCATAATCTCATCCATTTGCCTAAGGGTAAACACCCCCCTGGCGGATGGACTGCAATGCAAAAAACAATGATCGCATTCAAAGTTGCAAGTATAAGTAAGTAAAAAATGTATGCCGTTTAACATAATCTCTCCTTTTGAAAATGGGTTCTTGATTAGGAAGCAAAAGACAGGGCAGCTGATACCATCCGGTCAGAAAGGATCGGTTGTTAATGCTCCAAATTCTGTACCAGAACTACAAGAGTTCAAAAGGGTTAATAAAATTAATAAATTAGATTCAATAGGATGAGAGTTGAATGGTAAAGGTTGGTGAGGGAGAGACAAAAAACTGAAAGGAGACGATTGATTTAAGGACGTTTGAGTTTTGTAAAATATTGATATTTTGAATCATTTTCTAGGTTTGTTTTTGTCTCAGCAGGTCCAGAGACAAATTTTGTCTCCGGAGACAAAATTCATTCCGATTTTCTCTTTTCGATGATTCCCGGGTGTTTATCAAAGAAACGATATAATGTAGCCCTGCCAACCCCAAGCAGTTTGGCTGCTTTCCCTTTGTGGCCGTCGGTGGCCTTTAAAGCTTCCAGCACACTTAATTGATCTAATACTACAGCATTCCCGGCGGTTCTGGTAGGACGTTCTTTCTTGCTGATCTTTGGAGGCAGGTCAGCGGGACCTATCGATTTTCCCTGGCATTTGACAACAGCAAAACTGATAGTGTTTTCAAGCTCCCTGACATTTCCGGGCCAGTCATAATCCATCAGAAAAGACATAGCCTTGTTGGAAACTTTTAAAGGGTTAGCGTTGTTTTTCTCAGCCACCTGTTTGAGAAAATGGTCACACAAAAGGGGAATATCAGTGACGCGTTCCCTGAGTGCAGGAAGATCGATTGGAATAACATTCAGGCGATAAAAAAGATCATCACGAAATCTGTTTTGGTCGACAGCAGCCTGCAAATCGATATTGGTTGCACTGATTATCCGTACATTCACTTTGATACTGTCTTCACTTCCCACCCGTTCTAACGTGCCTTCCTGTAAAAACCGCAATAGTTTTACTTGTAGATGCTTTGGTAAGTCTGCCACTTCATCCAGAAAAACCGTGCCGCCGTCAGCCAGTTCAAAACGTCCTTTTTTATCGCGAATAGCCCCGGTAAAGGCTCCTTTGATATGGCCGAACAATTCACTCTCGATTAGTCCCGGGGGCAGGGCGCCGCAGTTAATCGGAATAAAGGGTTGGCTTTTTCGTGTGCTCTCGTTGTGGATAGCCTTGGCAACCAACTCCTTGCCTGTTCCTGTCTCACCAAAGATATGCACGGGATAGTCATAGGCCGAGACATCTCGAATTTGTTGAAAAATTTGCAACATTTTGGAGTCGTTGCCGATAATTCCCTCGTAAACCGTTACTTTGCCCAGTAAATACTCAAGGGATTTCTGATTGGTTAAATCCTGCAACGAAGCCACCACCCCTTGCGTTTTTCCGGATTCGCTTTTGATAGGAACCACGGATACTCGACAGTCCTTTCTCACTCCGTTTGAATCATAAAAAACAGAGTTGTATCTCTTGGTTTCAAAATCATCAATGGAGTTGTCATCGCAAAACGAGCATTGAGGGCCGCATAAAGGAGCATCAAAGATATCGTGGCACTCGCTGGACATGGCCTTTTTTTCGGATATGCCTGTAATTTCCGAGGCTCGTTTGCTGAACAGGAATACTTTTTTATTAATATCATGAGCAATAATGCCTTCTGAAAGACTGTCAAACACACGATCCGTATTCCTTTTTTGAACGACAAAAGCGTCCAGGTATCCATCCGAGAACAAATTGGAGACCAATCCTTTAATTTTTTGGGCGCAATCCTCAATTCGTTGTTGCAGGCTTAATCCATTTTGCCCGGGAAGTAAGGGGTCAGACACATTCCAATGGACGATGCTGGGCGCACCCGGAAGTGCAGTGAACTTGTCTTTCGCGGTGAATCCGAGGGTAATGACCAGGTCGAATCTATGGTTTTTGATTTTGGAAATTGATTTACTTGATTGTTGCGAAGTATCAATGCTTTGCATGTCAAGCAGACTTGAAACAAGCGGATGGATCGCGGCAATTTTACCAACCCCTGCACTGCAAATGGAAACATCCAAGTGGTTAAACTCCCTGGCATAGGCTTCTGAAAATTGGCTACGCACGGAATTCCGTCTGCTGAGAAATAGTATGCTGGCTTTAAACATGACTTAAGCGGTTTTGACAGGCAATTGGCTGATTTTGAACAAGAAATGTTTCTTAATTACAAGGAATCATACCAGTTTTGTCTCAGGGAGACAATTGGCCATTCAGGGAACCGAATTTCCAACATTACACCTTTACCGGCCTTTTTCAACACATGCATTGATTTAAAAACATGCCTACCTAAAGGCATTATAAAAGGCAAAAACCTTAATAATGTGATACAGTAATTTAATGTCTGATTCTGGAAGATTCCGATTGAGTCGGGTAAAGTTGATAAAAAATGATAAAACTAATGGACAAACAAGGTGCAAAAAAATGACAAATTTCATTCATCGCTGGGCGGAATTAGTGATCAATAAAAGACTCATGGTGATCATCATTGCCGTACTTTTGGTAGGTGTGGCGATCATTCCCATGAAGAACCTTTACTATGACAATTCCAACGAACTCTTTTTCTTGGAGGATGATCCAAATCTCCGGCTCTACAACCAGTTTTTGGATCGATTCGTAGACAGTGAGTCGATCAGTGTTGGAATCAAAGCCAGGGAAGGAGAAGATTCGGTTTTCACCCCCGAAACACTGAGAATGATAAAAACCATCACCGAATTCCTGGAAGACCATGAACACGTAAATATGGTGTCCTCTTTGGCTAACTACCAGTATATCCATTCTAAAGACGACACCTTGGAAACCACGGATCTGGTTGAAGATTGGGACAACATCGATCATCAACCGGAACTCATGCGGAAGATGAAAGAGATCATGGAAGGGGAAACCCTGGTTCACGGCTCCCTGGTCACGGAAGATATGAAGCATACCGTTGTATTTGCCCGAACCGTTTATATAAAAGGCGGTGCTGCCCACAAGGTTGAAGTTACTCATGCCGTTATGAACTTGATTGCAGAGAACAAGTGGGAAGAGCAGGGATATGATCTCCACCTCTTCGGGATACCCGTTTTGTCGGAACGATTCGAAACCCTGGCAAAAAAAGACCAATCCTGGGTGTTGCTTGCGATGCTGGGGATAGTGGTATTTGTGCTGGCTTTTTCTTTCAGATCCCTGGGGGGCACCCTGGTACCGTTTGCCGTGATTATCACGACCGTCCTGTATGTAACAGGTCTTCAGGGAATGTTAAGCTGGCCTTACAACACTGTTTTAACGGCATTACCCTTTATCATCATAATTATTGGTATAGGTGATTCAGTGCATCTGATTGTCGAGTACTATCACTTTCGATACCGGGGGCAGGATTCACTGGAATCTGCAAAAAGTGCAATCAAAGCTCTCTGGAAACCCTGTTTCTTTACCTCACTGACAACAGCCGCCGGATTCATTGCCTTGTCAGTTACGAGACTGGTTCCTATTCGCCAGTTTGGATTGTTGGGAGCGACATCTTCCTTTATGGCTTTTTTGGTTTCATTAACCATCCTTCCGGCGTTGCTCAGCTACATTAGCTTGAAACCGGTGAGGGTAAAAAACGTTATGGAGCAGGGATACATCGCCAGATTCACGGAGGGACTTGCCTCATTTACCTTTCAATACAGGTATTTGCTCAGTGCGTCCTGTCTCGTTTTGGTTTTGGGAAGTATATTTTTTGCCAGTAAAGTCGAGATTGACACCAATTACGCCAGCTACTTCAAAGAAAACAGCACCTTGAGACAGGATATTAACTATTTTGACAAGGTCTACAAAGGGGCCATGATGTTGGATTTCATGGTGGATTCCGGTGAATCGGGAGGCATAAAGGAGCCGGATGTCCTCAGGGATATAGCAAGAGTTCAGGAATATTTACAAAGCGTAGAAGGTGCCGGAAAAGCTGTATCATACGCCGATTACGTAAAAAAAATGAATCAAGCGATGCACGATGACGATCCGGCTTATTTTCGCATTCCCAACAGCAGGGAAGCTGTAGCACAGTATCTCCTATTGTATGAAAATAGCGGTCCCGAAAATGACCTTTCGGATCTGAAAACACCGGATGAACGCTATGCCAGGGTTTACGCTCCCTTGAGCAACATGTCATCCATGACCTTACATCGGTTGCTGTCACAAATTCGTGTGGATTTAAAGGAAAAATTTCCCAATCTCGATGTCCAGTTGACCGGAAACATGGTGTTGTACGTGGCTCACGATTATTACATCCAGGACGGAGTAGTGAAGTCTTTTGGTTTAGCCCTTCTGATTATTGGACTGTGTTTCTTTGTAATTTTTCGTTCAATAAAATACGGTTTTTTTGCACTGATTCCGAGTATCTTTCCTGTTATTTTCACAGGAGCGATCATGTATTTGCTGGGAATTTCACTTAACCTGGGGACAATGATTATCGGTGCCATGACGATCGGGATCGCCGTAGATGATTCTATTCATGTGATGAATCGTTATCTTACCGCTCTTCGGGATGGCAAACCGTTAAAAGAAAGAATACATCTGGCGATGACCGAATCAGGCAGAGCGGTGATTTTCAGTTCCATCGTGCTTGTTTTGGGATTCAGTGTCATGTTGCTGGGATCATTCACACCTTTTATTTATACCGGTCTAATCTCAGCAGCAGTCATGACCATGGCCTTGATAGGAGACTTGTTTTTCCTACCGGCTATTCTGTTTGTTTGGGATGGCAGAAAAAGCAGGTAGTTCAGTCTTCTGAAAGCTTTGCTGATTTCGGGATGTTGTTACTTCAAACCATATACTGCTTGTAATCATGCAGGGGGGATCGGTCGTTTCATCCCGAATTCCCAGACTGTGTCGTAATGGAAAAATCTATGATTTTTCCATGAACCGTAGGATGGGTAACGTAGTTACCCACCGGGTGGGATGTGATCAAAAGCCATATATATAAAGAGTTGATGGGTAACAAGTTACCCATCCTACATTCCTCCCACGATTACAGT
>JANQLH010000141.1 GCA_028280735.1 SAR324 cluster bacterium
CCACCGTATACCATTTTAGCCATCCAATATAAGGCCGCATCAGGGTCAGATCCTCTCATCGATTTGATGAAAGCCGAAATGGTATCAAAGTGTGCATCACCGTCTTTATCATACAGAACTGCCTTTCTCTGGATCGATTCTTCAGCGATTTCCAGGTTGATAATAATAACACCATCTTTTCCGGCTTCCGATGTTTCCACCGCCAGTTCCAGCGCGTTTAACAAAGCCCTGGCATCACCGTTTGCAACCTGAACCAGGTGCTTTTTTGCCGCTGATTCGACCTTTACGGATAAATTGCCGTAGCCCCGCTCTTTGTCCAATAAAACAGTATCCAATACTTCTTCCAGATCTTTATCATCCAGTGACCGCAATTGGAAAATTCTGGATCGGCTGACCAGTGCCTTATTGACCTCAAAATAGGGATTTTCTGTGGTTGCCCCGATTAGGGTGACCGTTCCGTTTTCCACATGAGGCAACAAGGCATCTTGCTGCGCTTTGTTAAACCTGTGAACCTCGTCGATAAACAAAATGGTCTTTCGTGCATATTCCTTTCTGAATGTTTCGGCTGAAGCTATACCGGACCGAATATCCTTTACTCCCGATAGAACTGCATTCAGTGAGATGAACTGGGCTTTGGTTGTGTTGGCAATAATTCTTGCCAGGGTAGTCTTGCCCGTGCCTGGTGGGCCGAAAAAAATCAGACTGGAAAGCTGATCCGCCTGAATAGCTCTGCGCAGCAACCTTCCCCGGGAAAGGATGTGACCCTGACCGACAAATTGCTCCAGGCTTTGAGGGCGCATTCTGTCTGCAAGAGGAGCACTTTCTTTCAATTGTTCCCGGAGAGAATAATCGAATAAATCGGGACTATCCTTCATGGTTTGCCCAGCAATGAGAATCCAATCGGCAAAATCATTGATCAAACACAGCTTAACGGTTAAACTGAAAGTAAAATACAATGAATAAAAGGTAAAAGTGTCAGTTTAATAAACATTCTTTTCATTAGGTCTTTTGACACACCATGTCCTGATATGAAAGCAGAAAAAAAACCGTTTTGGGAAGCCAAAAGCCTTGAGCAAATGACACAGCTTGAATGGGAAGCCCTGTGTGATGGTTGCGCACTTTGCTGTCTGCACAAGTTTGAAGATGAAGAATCCTTTGAAATCTACTACACGGCAGTTTCCTGCAAATTGTTGAACAGAAACACCTGCCGCTGTGAATCTTACAAAAACCGTTTCGAGCTGATTGAAGACTGTATAAAAATTCAAGCAAAAAACTTCAACAAGATGCACATGCTGCCTAAATCATGCGCTTACCGGAGACTTTCGGAAGGGAAAAACCTTATGCATTGGCATTACCTGGTATCCGGCGATAGGGAAACTGTTCATGAAACAGGTATTTCCGCCAGAGGTCGAACCATTCCCGAAGAGAATGTACACCCTGATGACATAACCAGTTTTATCCTCTTCAAAATCGAATGATCTTTATCTACCTTCCAACATATCTCTCGACTATTAACCACTAACCATTTGACTCAGTCTTTTATGGAGCAGTACCTTTAAGGGATTAGCAAAAATCTCTCAACCCCGAAAAAAACCAACCCTGTACCGGAAGTCGCATTCACTTTTCCTGTTACTGCCGGCGGGGATTTGTTTCACTAATACCACCTTTGATTTTAACAAAGTATCAAATGAAAACTGTACAAAACGAATCACTCCGTAATATTGCAATAATCGCCCATGTTGATCACGGTAAAACAACCCTGGTTGACGCCATGTTTAAGCAAAGCGGACTTTTCAGGGAAGGTCAGGAAGTAGATGACCGGATTATGGATCGCATGGACCTGGAACGGGAAAGAGGAATAACCATTGCGGCCAAAAACTGTGCTGTGGATTGGCAGGGAATTAAGATTAACATTATAGACACCCCCGGCCATGCCGATTTTGGTGGTGAAGTGGAAAGAGCCTTAAGCATGGCTGACGGAGCCCTGCTACTTGTTGACGCTTCGGAAGGGCCTTTGCCGCAAACACGATTTGTATTGGAAAAAACCCTCAAGGCCGGTTTAAAAGTTATCGTTGTCATAAACAAGATTGACCGTGCTGATGCCAGGGTCGATGAAGTTTTGGATGAAGTATATGACCTGTTCATTGATCTTGATGCTTCGGAAGACCAACTGGAGTTTCCGCTGATTTACGCTATCGGTAGAGACGGTATTGCTCAAACCGGTTTGGAAGAGCAAGGAGAAAATTTAAAAGTTTTGTTTGATACCATTGTTAACGAAATACCTGCACCAAGTTACACTGAGAATGAACCCTTTCAAATGTTGGTTGCAGATCTTGGCTATTCAGACTATTTGGGAAGATTGGCTATTGGCAAGGTTTTCAATGGAAGGGCCAATTCTAACGAAAAACTGATCTGTCTGACTGAATCAGGGGACAAGGTTCCTTTAAAGGTTTCCAAGCTGCAGATTTATGAAGGCTTGCATTTGGTCGAATCATCCACGGCTGATCCGGGAGAAATTGTTGTACTGTCGGGAATCGAGGATGTAAGGATCGGAGATACCATTGGTACCGGAGAGTCATTGAAGGCATTACCACGTATTACAGTCGATGAACCGACGGTTGCCATGCGGTTTACCATGAACAAATCTCCCTTCTCCGGCAAAGAGGGGAAGATCGTGCAATCAAGCAAAATACGAGAACGTCTTTTAAAAGAGACGCTTAGAAATGTTGCCATTCGCATGGAAGACACACCGGATAAAGACGCTTTCATCGTAAAAGGCAGGGGAGAGTTTCAAATGGCTATTATCGTGGAAACCATGCGAAGGGAAGGTTTTGAAGTTTGTGTAGGGCGACCGGAAGTTATCTATAAAACTGAAAAGGGGAAACGACTGGAACCCATTGAACGGCTTTACATTGATTGTGATGAAGATTATATTGGCATCGTCACGGAAAAGCT
>JANQLH010000149.1 GCA_028280735.1 SAR324 cluster bacterium
CCCCAGATAATCGGCACCATCGTAATAGAAGAAGCTTTCAGCTGCTTTAACACCTTGTCCGTCGGTCTGTATCGTGCGCATCACCTTGTCACGAATCCCCAGCTGTCCGTTTTCCACATACTCATTGGTGGTGAAAACCTCGTCACCCTGCAGGTTCAGATCACCAAAGTTCTTTTCCTCCAGCAGGTTCCCCCAGTTATCGTAACTAAAGGTCTTGCGCAGTTGCTTTTGAGCAGCTTTGCCCAGTTCCACCAGTTCGGTATCAGTCTGTTCGCTGAAGCTGAATGAAACCTCCTCCCGATTCATGGTGGGCACATTGGCAGCTCCACCATCAATGTTGTGAATCCGGCGAATATGCCAGTCATGATATGCCCGTTGGAAAACAGTATGATTGGCAGCCGATTTTCCATCATTAAAGGCATGATCAGCACCGCCTTCCGCCGTGGTGATTTCGGATCGTATAATCCGACCTTTCAGCGGTTGTTCTTCGGTTTCATTCTCAAAACCTCTCTCATCCAAAGCACCATCGCCGTCATTGTCCCGATCATCAGGAGCACCGGTATGATAGAAGTTACGGGTTACCTTGGTAGGAGCGGAATCGTCGCCTCTTTCAATTTTCTTGACAAAAGCAAAGCCTCTAAACTCCATTTGGTAAGGATCATACCAGGCATCGCGATACTTATATTCGATAACGACTTTGTCGTTACCTGGTGTGCTGTCCAGATCAAGACCTGATTCCGTCACCACCTGCGAAACCACCGACATGGGAAAGGGTGGATGCAGAGTCCAGGGATTGCCGGCTTCGCGTGCCTCGATTATGTAATCAATGGTAGACTTGTAATGAATGGTAATGCGTCTGCCCAAGCCGTTATCGATGGTGTGTAACTGGTTGGCTTTGACTCGGCCGCTGAAATCCAAAAACTGGATACGCTCGTTTCGAGTTTTCGGTGTTGCCTGAATCCAGACCAGATCCGTAGTACCATTCCCGTTCATATCGGCAAAGCGGATGCTGGTGGTGGCCGGATTGTAAATCACCGTGTTGCCGTATGGTTGTTCTTCGCTGTAGCTGTTATTAGCCAGGTTGAACCAAACCTTAACCTCACCGGGACGGTATTTAACCAGATCGCTCAGTCCATCGCCGTTAACATCGATAAACTTCACCGTGTTAAGATTCAACGCTCCCATGGAGATTTCCGGATTCATGGGGACATAGCCGTCAAAATCGAGCAGACCTTTGCTAGGCCAATAACCAATCCGCACCTTCTCACCGGCCTGCCTGATCCAGACAATGTCCTGCAAGCGATCTCCATTCATATCTGCCAGCTTGACAGCTTGATTCTGGAAGAAAATCCCACCCCACAGCTCAGCGGGCATCACACTTCCAATGCATTTCCAGGCTCCGGGATCGATAAAGCCATTGCCGTTCCGGTCCACATCTTCGGGACCGGGAAAGTTATTGAATGGGGCATGGTCCGTATCCACTCCCTGCTGACTGAGACAATAGTTCCAGGTGCCGTTGGTATTGGATCGCACCAGGTCGATTTTTTTGTCGAAATCGATATCCATCAGGCGCGTATCGCTACCGTTAAACTGGAAAGCCGGGGGGTTGTCATCCGCCAAACCCGGTGCCCAGGAACCGTCTCCCCGATTGCGATAAAACATCCAGCGACTGGTCCCAACGCGATTAATCAGATCGGTTTTGCCATCCCCATCCAGATCCGCCAGGGTACTGTTTTCCGAACGTAATTCAACAAAAGGAGCGTTTTGCATGGTCCGGGCACTGGAATACCTGCCGTCACCAAGGTTGAGGTAATAAGTATGTTGATTGCCCGCCGTGTGCAGAATATCAGGGAGGCCATCGCTGTTGATATCGATGAAATCGGACTGACCATCCTGAAAGGTGAGATTTCCGGGGGCGTTGACCATACGTTGTACTCCGGAATGATCCATCAAACCATTAGCATTGAGATCAATATCTTCGGAACCCGGAAAGTTACCTGTTGGAGGATTGTCTACATCGTGAGTATGCAATTCAGTATAGTTGAATCGCAAAGGAGGCAGGTAATTTTTGCCAAACCTGTCGTACTGAATTACTTTTCTCAAGCGGGAGATGTTAACCGGCACAAAAACCCTGTTAAAAGGATCGATCAGGTCTCCATCCTCCAATTCATATCTAAACCGATACTCGCGAATCTGCTCTCCCAGGGCCAGAACCTGGATGGAATTCACTCGGCGGGCCGTACGCACAAGAAAACCAGAACGATAATCATCCATGACATCAGAACGGCCCTCATAGTTGAACACTACCGAATGGTAGTTGCCGGCGGAAAAGTTATAGCGAATTTCTGATATGTATAGCTGACCGGGAGAATCATCAAAACCGGTATAAATGAACCTGACTTTATTGCCGTTGGTATCCTCAAACTCATCCACCAGCCATTTAAAAGTTCCCTGAAAACTTAAAATGTCCTTACCGGTCCGGGAGCGAATGACCGAACCATTTACCGGGTAGATCCCAAAGCGATAAATCCGGCCGCTTTTATCGGTCGCCTGCCAGCCGTTATCCAGTCTGCGAAACCGGAAGAAGTTGCTGGTATTGCGCAAGGCATAAGTCCCATTCACCAGGGGCACCAACTCTTCACCATTGGAATAGACAAATCTGTCTCCATCGGCGTACTTAGGCTGGCCTTTGTCGGTCTGACGTTTGATGTGCGGTAAAACCAGGTTCCATCCTAAACCGAAAATACCATTCCCTGATCCGCTGTTATAGCTGACGGTAATATCCGGCTGCAGTCCTGTCCGCCCTGGAGGTACGGCTATTTTCACCGGGTAAACGGAGGTCCCGGTGTTCATCTGCGGCTCAAAGGAATCACCCAGGCCTTCGATAGAACCGGGACCGGAAGGTAGTGATAGGGTTTGGGGACTGACGCCCGATTTGTTGTTTTCAGCGTGGATGATGTTAGGTGATAAGGCTAGCAGGCATAGGGCAAAAGGCAAAAGGCATAGGTGTAATCTAGGGATCAGTCGTTGGGGATTAGTCGTTAGTTTCTTTCTGACAACTGATAGCCGACAACCGATAACTGTTGTTAAGGCACATAGAAAGGCATATGGCAAATGGCATAAGGCACAAGTTTTATTTCTGATAACCGATAACTGATAACCGATAACCGTCCTTAAGGTGTTAGGTTTTAGCGTTTTGGTTAGTATTTGCAGAAAATTCATGACAATCGAAAGCGCGCAATTGTCCACCTTGTTTTTGGTGTCTTGCTTCAATGTCATTGAATTTTGCATTATTATCGTGTGTTTATTTTGAACCACGAAGACACGAAGGACACGAAGTTTCAAACGCTTTTCTCCGTGCTCTTCGTGTCTTCGTGGTGAATTAAATAGAAAAAATTCTTAAACCCGCTTTGATCTTTCTACATTTCGGATATTGCTTTAATGTCGTTGTATTCTGCATCAATATTGTGTGTTCATTTTGAACCACAGAGACACGGAGGATACAGAGTTTAAATTGTTTTTTCTCTGTGCCCTCTGTGTCTCTGTGGTGAATCTAAGTCGGTTAGTTTCTTAAAACCGCTTTTTTGGTAGCAAAAAGACACTTCTAAGGCCTTATATGGCCCTTTTTTCATGGTTACTCTCCCTGTTCATCGCACAATAGCCTGGTCCGACCCCGATTCCCGATTCCTTGCTTCGTGGTGAATTAAATAGAAAAAATTCTTAAACCCGCTTTGATCTTTCTACATTTCGGATATTGTTTTAATGTCGTTGTATTCTGCATCAATATTGTGTGTTTATTTTGAACCACAGAGACACGGAGGACACAGAGTTTTAAATTGTTTTTTCTCTGTGCCCTCTGTGTCTCTGCGGTGAATCTAAGTCGCTTAGTTTCTTAAAACCGCTTTTTTGGTAGCAAAAAGACACTTCTAAGGCCTTATATGGCCCTTTTTTCATGGATAAGCTCCCTATTCATCGTATCATAGCTTGGTCCGACCCCAATTCCTTTCCCGATTCCGAGTTTCTTAAAACCGCTTTTTTGGTAGCAAAAAGACATTTCTAAGGCCTTATATGGCCCTTTTTTCAAGGTTAAGCTCCCTATTCATCGAACCATGGCTTGGTCCGACCCCGATTCCACGATTCCAATTAGTCCGGCCCGACCCCATTCCATTTTATTCAATTAATACAGTACCTAAATTTGGATTACTACAACTCATAGGTGTACTTATTAGTATTGAATCGTAAAAACTGTCTCTATGACAACGGGGCGCTGATCCGTTACAATGGTAATAACAATGCAAAGTTCCATTTATTAGTGGATGTGGTATAGAGCCATATGATCTTGTTGAACAACTAGAATTAAAAGTATGACTACCAACCGTGCCTGAACAATAAGAATTTACTTGCTGATATATTTTAATCTGTGTTGATTTAAGTCTGTTGTTTATAACTGAAATACTACTACTATTAGCCTCAACATCGCTTGATACATCATTTATGCTGATTGCGATTTCATTGCTTAAATCTTGAATTTGAGAAGTATGCTGATCAACTGTGGCAATAGTAGACGTCAACGTAGCACTTAGATCAGCCGTTGCATCGGCAATTTTCTGTGCGACATGCTCCTTACTGGCGTACCAATCCGGGGTTTTGCCGCCTAGTTTTTCAGATTCGTGGGCCAGGCTGGCGGATTGGGCGTGGAAGGAGGGCACCAGTTGGTGTCGGGGGACCATTTCCGGGCCGCTGCCAATAGTAATACCAAGATACTTGGGAGTAATAAAATTGAAGGTCAACGGCTCCAAACTCCCCAGCAACACATTTATCTGCCCGCCAATGACGCTGACATTGATATGGTTTTCGGTCCAATCAGGTTCTCCGCCCGTTGCTGCGTCATACACCTTGAAGGTGATGTTGTAAACATTGTCCGGTACGGCTGTGTTTTTATCATCGGTTAGTCTTGCCTGGAAAGGGATCAGGCTTGTCTGGCCGAATGCCGTGATAGTCAGGGTTGAGAGAATTAGAAAGATTACCAGCTTTTTCATGACTTATCCTTTTTTATACATTTTAAATTTGGATATTTTAAATTTTATATTTTCTATATAGTGAAAGCTTCGCTTTCTCAGTTTTTAAATCTACGATCTAAAATCTGAAATTTACAATGTAGAGTTACCATGCATAATTAACTGGTGCCGGTTTCCCGTAGGAATACCGAAACTTCAGTTCAATATCTTCTAGATGCTTTAATAACAGATCCTGGTTCACGCCGCGGTTCATTTTCATGCGCAATACCCAGCGGGTGCAGGCCGGGGAGTGATTTGCCAGGCCAACATTTGCTGACGGCAGGGGATCAGCATAGTTATCGACTGTTGCCTGTACCGTGGCAATAAATGGAGATTTATCCAACGTCCTTGCCTGTTCCAGGTTGTAGGTCAGCAAATCATCATCTCCCTGGTCAAAATCAGCAAAAAAGGTACGGATCACCGCTTCATCCAGCATAATCAGATCAACAAATACAGGACTGGCATCCGCACTGCCTCGAATGGAGCGGTCCGCATCACTCATCAGGTTGATGCCAATGTCTACGATTTTTAAATTTGGCAGGGCCGGAAAGAGCTGTTCGTCACCAATTTGGATAGTGAATTCAATTTGCAGGTCATCATTATTAGGATTTTTCCCTTTTATCCTGTGTTCCGATACAAAGTTTTTGAATGCCAGATGGTCATAATCCGAATCGTTGCTGTCAAAACCAAGAATATCTTTTCGTAAGGAGAGGACAACAATTCCCGTTTCTCTTTTAAAATTCCGAGCCTGACGCATTATCATATCCCAATGGTGTAAGGCACCAAAATAATCTTTTAGATTTGGTGCCTTCAAACTGGCAAATTGTGCGGAGAAAACGGACTCAGCACGGACATACGGATCGTAGGAAGGAGAAAGCACTTCGGGCAAACCACCATCGATGCCAGGAATAGGGTTGCTGAATCGTTCGGACCAGAGATATTCCAAGGCTTTTGCCGCATAGAATCCGGCGATCATCGCCGTTTCAAAGCTGGTTTCCGCCGCTTCGGTTAACTGGTCTCTATCCAGGCGGTAAGCAGGATTGCTCCAATAATAGGTCGCCATATCCTCCCTGGAACCAACATAATTACTGATGTAGCGACCCAACTGAGCCCACATTTCATCAAGTCTCGCTTCTTCTCTTTGGACAACTTTTTGTGCTGATTCAACAGATAAATATGCTAATGCTTGCTCAAGAAGCAATTGTTTAATAGTAGCTGCACTGTTAGAATTAGCAATACTAACTTGCTGCATGGCCTGTAAGATGTCTTTTTTACCCCTTAGCATTCCCACAATTGTTGATTGCGGATTCACAGCAAACACATGATGCGCTTGTCCTCCGCTATAGCCAGCTTCAACTCTGATACTATTTGCAATGCCTTCAGCAAGCGAAAGTGCTGACATTTTTTCTGCGTTACTGGAAATCACACTTGCAATTGTGCCATTTCTTTCATTTTCAATTTGAATCTTCTGGGGAATTTGTTTGAGTGCTGTTTCTGCCCTTTTTGCAGAAAGAACGGTCTCTTCAATGGTAAAGTTCTGGATTCCCATTTCTCCTTTACCGGCTGCCACACTTGTTGCGGCAAGTTCCAGGTAAGTATCCCTGTCTTCCTTGAGTAAAAGGTTTAAATCGCCTACCGATTGGCCCGTCATCTGGACAATGCGATCCAGGTAGTTTTCCTGCTGTGAGCGTAAGGTATGGGTGAGATTATCCTTGTAAACATCGTAGGTTCGTTCTGCATTCTTGGCTGCGCCTTCGGCTGTGATGGCATCGTTAATTCTGTTACGAGCGAATGTCAGGAAATGTTCAACCGGCTGGTAAGGAATAAAATCACCCTGAAGGTCCAAGGGATTGAGACCGCCGAGAATATCGTCGTAGACCACCTGGGCATCCTTAATCTGGCGCTTGAGGGCATAACCGTTGTTTCTGTCGAAGTCGTTGATGTTTTGCACGGCGGCTAAAACAGCCGTATGCAGGTAGGTGGAATGGGCTGATTTTTTGAATTGGACAGCGGCTTCTGCTCTTCCGGCTTCATCCATGATTCGATTTTTGTTGAAATCAAGATCTTCCTTACCGGGAAAATTACCATACGGGAAGTTATCCACATCGTTGACATTGCCAAAGAAAAACATACGCTTACCCTTGGAATTGCCGGCCATGGCTTTGCGTTCCACGAGGTTGGTAAACCGATAGAGCTCGTTTTCAATGGTTTCTCCCTGGAGATCAGCACTGGCAACAGAGTTCCTGACAAACATTTTAAATCCGGGGATTTCTTCCCCCATACTGCGCATGGTGCCGGGATTGGTTCTAAGGTCCTCCACAATTTCGGTTATACCTTCATGGAAAAACTGCTCACTGCGAGTCAAGAGCGTAAGCTGGTCCGGATCTTCGGGGTCACCGGTGGATGGAAACCTCACACGAAGTCCTTTTATCAGATAATCATTCCCGACCAGCATCTGTCCGGCCATGTATTCGTTCAGGGATTCCTGCAAGCCCCAGGTTGCCTCCTGCAGTTCGATATCGTCGATGGAGGTTGCCAGGACATCACGAAAACCTGCTGCAGCTGCCAGAAACAGTTCCTGGGGAGTGGGATTGGTATCGTGGGAAGTGTCGTAATCCGGCAGGTTACGGGTGTAGCCCTTGACCATTTCCAGGTAGGTTTTTTGAAGACCTCGCCATTTTTCGCGATAGGCTTTTCCGGCGTCCAGTAAGCTCCAATAGGGGGTTAACGAGTCAGCCTCACGCACCTTCTTTTGAGCGACTACGGAAGTCGTCATTGAGAAGATCAAACCGGTAAGAATGAGTAAAATCAGCGTTGTTTTTCTCATGTTTCTGTTGTGTATAAGTTTTTATTAACCACAGAGACACAGAGGTCACAGAGGTTTGTTATGGGTTTCGAGGTATTAATCTAGTATTGTGTTAACTTGTTAACTTTGTTTACGAATATAGTTTTCAGTTTTCCGTGTTCTTCGTGTCTTCGTGGTGAATTTTACTGCTCTTGATGGGTAACAAGTTACCCATCCTACGATTTTCCCTGTGGTTCAATTTGATTTATGGGTTTGGGCCTATGTGTAAGCGAAGTTGCCCGGACACGCTGGTGCCGATAACCGGCATGCCCATACCTATGTTCACATAGATTCGCATGGAGTTGTCTCCTACGGGTGGATCGAACTTACCATCTCCGATAGGTCTGTCTTCGGCGTCTAAAATGATCTGGTTTGTTTTTGTTAATGGATCTTCCACAGCGCCAAAAGCTTCTGTATCTTCGTCACCACTGGTATCAGTGATATTGGCAGCCAGAGGCAATCTATCCACATCAAAGGTGGCAGAATCGAAAATTGTATGTTCACGGTCAGACTCTCCATCGCCATCGATACCTCCGCTGCCGTACACCGTGTAGGAGAGGATTCTGTAACCAGCATTGACAGGCATACCGACAGTGATGTTTTCCGATTTGCGAACCTGGTATAACGGTGTGCCCGGACTGGCCGTATCGTAGATGGACATGCGTACCTGGTAGATGCCGGGAGTTGTAAATAGATGTCTGACGACAGGACCGTGATCTGCCGTTAGATCGTGATATGTTCCGGCATCCATGTCATAGATTCTCCAGTCATAGGAATATCTTGGACCTGACGCAAGATCCGTCGTGTCCACAAATTCAACGGAAAGAGGCACGTTTCCGGCGAGTGGTCCCATGATAAACCCTGGTTCCGGGGTTACGATCTTGGTCGGGTCCAGGGTGAGGCCTTCCAGGTCTTCACTGTCAACAGTGAATTCCAGCGTGACCTGTTCGTATCCCGCCTGAATGACGGTGATGGAATAGGTACAATTGATCAGGTTGTCAAAACTGAAGGTTCCGTCTTCCCCGGTTATGGTCATCATTGAGACACCGCAACCGGAAAGCAGGATGGTCGCTCCTTTACCCACGTTGGCTATTCGACCTGACACCTTAAAAATCCTGGTCCCTTTGATACTCAGGTTGCACCCCACCAATGAACCGCTTTCCCCGGGCACGGTATCCTGAATTCGCAGAAGCCAGTCGCTGCTGGAATCTTCCCCGATAAAGGCATCCATGGATTCGAGAGGCAAGGCATTTTCATCGTAGGTCACTTCTCCCACCGCATCATTGGAGTTCTGACGAAGAATGACCTGGGTTCCGTTGGGAGATGTTAGTGATACAATCAAGTCCGATGGTCGTGGATGGTCGATATTGGGAGTAATATCCACTTCGGTGATCAGGACCCGTTTGGCCGGATTTACTTTGATAATGCGTTCGATATCACCGGTACCATCGGGGATCAATTCTCCGTAAATGTAAGCATTAAGACTGTCCAGGGTTGCGGGTTTTCTGTCGAGTCGATAGGCAACAAAGGTTCCGGCCAGATAAATAGGGTCTTCCAGCACATTGCGGATGGTTTCTCGGTATTCCCCTTTGAGATCGAGCGGCCCCAATCCTGAATCACCGGCTGCACTGCGGTCTCCCAACAGGGTAATATCCCGTTTTAAATCCACCTGGTAAGGGTTCAAACCCGGGTCTTCACCCAATTCATCAGCCGAGGCATCTCTTCCGGGGAGCACCAGGCTGCCGGAAACACTGAAACGATTACTGGAAGCTTCGTAGTATTGTCCCGTTAAATAAAATCTCGCCGGCATTAAAAGACTTCTGCGTTCATCAATGATCCCCTTGATATCGCTGACGAGCGGATCATTGGTATCCTTGTACAGGCTGAGATAATACCTTGGGTTGTGCATATCCGCTTTTTTACCGTTCACGGTATCGATACTGGCAACCAGCTTGTAATCGCCTTCCAGGGAAGCTACCTGTAAGTGAACTTTGATATCCCTGGTCGGTTCCCGGTCTGCTTTTCCGTTGCTGGAGATACGAATTTTGGCGGTATAATCTCCCGGGGCCATCTGGGTTCTGTCTGCAACCAGCTTCAATTGTTTGGTTTCGATAGACACCGTACCCGAGCTAGAGATGGTCTTGATATCTTTTTCCTGCTCCTCATCCCAAACCTGAAAGCGTACCCAGGGTGAGGCATCGGGATTGATGATCTCTGCCGTGTAAGACAGGGCACCGCTTCCGATATTGGTCACATAGATCAGTTGTGATTCCAGGTTATCGCGGAAGGTAATGGCTCTTTGAGTGGTTGGTGAGTCAAAATAGATGTCGGGGCTGGTATCGGGGTCCTCTCCCATGGCGCCGATGTTTTCGTCACCAAGGGTGAACTCGCTCCAGACTACCCGATCATTGGGAGAGTCCGTGGATAAAAACGGGGCGAAGTCCTTGTCGGCCTCCATGGATGTGCTGAGAACCGGTCCCAGGGTTATAACCTGGTTGGAATAGACCCAATAGGCCTGCCCCGGATTGATCTCGGTAAACTCCTCCTTTGTGGTGGTGGTAGTACCGGCAGCAAATTCGATACCTTTAAAGATTCCCGCATTGGCATCATAGGTCCAGATCTGCGAAATTGCCACACCTGAAAGCAGGTAACGATAATCAGTGGTCTTTTCAAGCGGGAATCCCACCAGGTTCCAGCCGGTAGTTAATTCCAGATCCCCTGAAGGAATCTCCGTCCCGGAAACCTCCAGGCTTACGCTACCGGTAACCTTGACCCAATAGCCCTTGCCGACCGCCACTTCGGTAATAGGCGCGACTCCCGGAATAACCGTAGGATAGGTTGACCACTCCTCTGTAACCGCATCAAAAGTCCAGACCGATTCAAATTGCCCGCTTTGGATAATGGGATCGAAAACGGTGGCAACCGCTTTGTTGGTTGGTTCGACTGCAAAAGAGACCAGGTTCCAACCGGTTTTTAGTTCCAGGGTTTGAGTTCCGGCTCGGGCCGGGTTTGTGGTGATTGTTATTAGGGAGATCAGGAATAAAATTTTAAGGCACAAGGTATGGGGCATACGGTATAAGTTCTTTATTCCAAGGCAAAAGGTATATGGCACAAGGCATAAGGGTAGAAAACAATGCAGTGAATTAGGCATTGAGGCACCTATGCACAACCTTTTTTTGAAACGATTTAGGGTTAAATGGATTGAATTGTGACTATTGAACATGGGTGTTCTCACTTTTTTTGTTGTTAGTCGTTGGTCGTTGGTTGTTGGTCGTTGGTGTTTTAGATTTAGGTGTTAGACCTTTTAATGCTGCTGATTAGAGCGTTTAGCATTTTGCCGGTTTCGATTGTTAAGGATTCTATTACTTTGATATCTTTGTCTTTTAGATAGTTTAGGTCTTTACTAATATCCAATTGTGTTTGCATTTCGAATAGTGACCCTCTCGCTATTTGCAGGAAACGAATTTATTCCGTTTTAGTGCTCCTCCCAAATCCTTCGGCTATGTTGCTGGGGATAGAAACGGCACTTCTTCTGATTTGTGATGTAAGGCCATAAAGCTCGTCTTTCGGAAAGCTTTTGGTCATACGATAAACAGTCGTCACCATATCCATAGATCTTTGCCAAACCAGTAAGTCTTTGAAATTATGAATTTTAGTAGTTTTGTTCATAACCTTGATTCACCCATGGTAACCACTAACAGCTAAAGACTAATACCTAATCCACCGGAAACGCCGGTGGTGTGGCGTTGCTATTGGCAAACCTGCCGGGGGTTGGAATTTTTTCCAATCGTTCCGTATTGATGCTGATATAGTAATCGCCTTTGGCATCCCGGTAGTATTCTTCCAGCCAGGCCCTTTTCTTTTCGGCAACCAGCTTTTGCTTGATTTGGGATTGTACCGTGCTGTAGGGCTGTAGTTGACCTTTTTTCGTATCCATCAATTTAACCAGAAAGAATCCCCGGGGAGTTTCGATAACCGGGCTGATTTCGCCTTTTTTCTTCATACCGAATATGGCGCTCACCACTTCTTTGTCCCAGCGGTAGGTTTTGGAAAATTTTGCCATCCAGGTCATAGCACCACCACGATAGCGGGTGTTCACGTCATCGGAGTATTCCCTGGCCAGTTTTCCGAAATCCCGTACTGCTTTTTTCTGCTTTAAAGCTTTTTCTCTCGCTTCATGAGCTTTTTTCTGTTTTTGGGCGATGGCGGCTTGATCGTCTTTTGCGTTGAACTTGATAGAGATAATGGCAGCACGGACCATGTCCGGCGTTGAGAATTCTTCCCGGTGTTCCTGGTAGTAGTTTTGGACGTCCAGGTTGGTGACCCGTTGTTTGTGTAACAGTTTTTCCAGGTAGTCTTGCCGGAATTTCCTGACCATCATTTTCTTCAACGCCGCCTTGATTTCCGGATCATTTTCATAGCCTGCTGCTTTGGCTTTTTGGGCCAGGACTTCGAAATGGATGATTTCATCTAGCAATGCTTCCCTGGATTCCAAAGAGGCAAATCGTCCCGGAATGTGACCGCCCCGGTAGCGCATTTCGTTCTGCACCTGTTCCAGGGTAATGGGTTCACTCTCTACAGTGGCGATGATACTGGCTTCATCGACGGTGAATTCCTTCCGTTCTGCTTTTTTGTCGTCACACGCGGTGAGCAGTGCGATTAGGATTATAGCAGTGATTAGTTTCTTCATTTTTTTTTTTAGGTTTTAGTCGTTAGTCGTTGGTCGTTGGTTGTTGGCTGTTAGGTGTTAGGTATTAGTCGTTGGTTGTTAGGCTTTGGTATTTTAGAATTATGATTTTAGATTTCAGATTTTTACATCGAGAAAGCGAAGCTTTCACCTTTTAGAAAATCCAAAATCATAAATCATAAATCTCAAATGCCCTTTTAATCTCCAATGCCCTTTTAAGGTATAATCGTCGTTGTAAAGGAATTAACCAATTTCTGGTTTTTTGTGTTGGTTAAGGTCACGCTGAAGTTGTAGGTCCCTGGCTCATCAGTTTCTAGAGTCGTGATTAAGGTACCTTTTTTGTTGTTTGGTACGATAATTCCTGAGTTGGGTTTGAATTTCGCATCCTCATGGTCGTTGATTTGATAGAAAACAAGCGAGTTATCATCAATCGTAATTTCAAGGTTTAAGGTTACTAGCTGACCGACAGTGACCGATTGGTTAACAGCAAAGGTTTTATACTCGATATTGTCTGCAACTGCGAAAGTCTGACCAGCCGGAGGAGCATCTTCCGTACTTCCCCCGCCACCACTGCCACCGCCTTTACAGCTTGCAAAATAGCTCATTGTTAGCAGAACGAGTGTTAATGTGATAAACCTGTGAATGTGCATCATGGGATAAACTCCTTGGTAGTCGATTTTGTTTTCCGGTCGGATTAGTTCGTTCTTATGATCAATAACTTGTGAAGTACTAAAAAACCTGGTTTTTTTTGCAATTTTTATAGTTCTTCTTCCTTAAAGCTGTGTTATTATTTTTTGGTAAATCAATATGTTTTGTGAATTCTTGATTGTCAATAAAATACAGTGTAAATTTCTTAATAATCAATATTTTCAGATAAATAGAATTTTTACTACTAAATTTTTGGTTGATACAAATTTTCAATTTTATTTATTTATCTCCTAAATCAGCAAAACCTTTCAGTTGATAATATTATTTTTTCTATTGTCATTGACATATCTTAAGTTTGGGTGCTTGATTATTTATTCGCCCATGATTTCATCGTCTTAGATCGATAAATATTTTTGATTAGATCTCCTTCCAATTTTTCACAAGCGATCGTCAAAAACGCCTTTTTGTTGTCAAGGAAAAAAATTGCCGGGCAAAACCCGGTAAAGAATTTTTCTTTCAGATTTCAAGTTTGGGAATTTTGCTAAGGCGGCAGGCAGTGCGGCTTACATACAGTTGATCACTTAAAAATGAGCATCAGTTTGGCAACAGACACGACGGGCGGTTGGTTCCGGGAAGTCTAACGGGAATAAGGCTATGGTGGGCGGAAGAGGGGTTTCAGGTCAGGCGAAATTCAATGGTGAATTTGGTGCCATGTGAGCTATCCAGAACTACGGAACCGTCCAGTTGGTGTTCCACCAGTACCTGCACCAGGTGGAGACCGAGGGTGTCGGGTTTTCGCCAATCCAGTCCTTCAGGCAGGCCGACTCCGTTGTCTGCAATTATTAGTTTGATTGTTCCATCTTCTTTTTGAACAAGGCTGATGGTTATCTCACCTTCATCGTGATCCGGAAAAGCATATTTCATTGAGTTCGAGACCAGCTCATTGATGGTCAGGCAGAGTGGAGAAGCCTGATAGATTCCGATGGAAACGTCGGCTACCTCGGTTTTGAGTTGAATCCGACCCTGGTTCACGGCATATGACTGAACCAGGGAGTTCACAATTTTATTAAGAAAGGGTCTCAGGCTGATTTGCGAGAGATCCTGCGATTCATGAAGTAATTCATGAACGGTGGACATGGCATAGATCCTGTTCTGGCTTTCCCGCAGCGCTTCTTTGACGGTAATATCATCTACCTTTCGGGATTGCAGATTCAGGAGACTGGCAACAACCTGCATGTTGTTTTTAACCCGATGATGGATTTCCTGCAGCAGGATTTCTTTTTCATTCAGGTTTGCTTTAATCTGGGCTTCCGCAGCTTTGCGACTGGTGATGTTTTCATGATTTCCAATGACATAAGACGGGGCTCCTGTCTCGTCCCAATCCGCTATTTTCGCCTTGGCTCGAATCCAAAGGTAATCGCCTTCTTTGGTTTTTAGGCGAAACTCTATGTCGTATCCTTGTTTTTCGACAAACAGGTTTCTGTTGACCAGTTCCAAGGTAGCCTCCCTATCTTCCGGGTGCAGTAAATTGGTCCAGCTTTCGTTTAGTGCCGGAAACTCCCCGGGGGCATATCCCAGCATGGTGTAAAATTTGTGGCTAAAGAAGACTTCGTCGGATGTGACATCCCAGGTCCAAATCCCGTCTGTCGTTGAATCAAGTGTTAATTGCAGATCCTTCTCTCTTTTCTTTAGGGCTTCTTCAGCCAGTTTGCGGGAGGTGATATCCGTAAATGATATTACCACTGCTGATGGGCTTTCGGGGTCATCAGCATACAGGGGACTGGTACTGATTTCGATCCATTTGATGTCCCCGTTGGAGCGCTTAATACCCATAATGGTCCCTTTGACCGCCCTACCGGTTTTCAGGGTAATCTTGGAGGGATGGTCCTTATCTTCAAAATCATTTCCGTCTTCATGTATGGTAACCCATTTTGTTTCCGGGAAGGTTTGCCCCATGGCATCCTCATCCTCGGTTGTAATGCCAAAAATTTCTTTCGCGCTTTTATTCCAGGTTAAAATCTCACCGGTCGCCTTTTGCAGGATAATTCCTTCATTAACGCTTTCCACCACCGTGCGATAACGTTTTTCGCTCTCTTTTAAGAACTCCTCGGTGTTTTTTCGCTCGGAAATGTCACTGATAATGTGAACAAATCCCTGGAAGGAGCCTTCGTCTTCCAAAACAGGATCAGTGGTTACCTGGAACCATTTACCGGAAATCTGCATTTCCGCGGTATGCCTTGCAGGGCTTTGTTTTAAATCCGGTACCGGACAATCTAAAATTGGTTCGTCTGTTCCATGCAGCACTTCCCAGCAATGTTTTCCGACCATGTCTTCTTGTGACAAGTCAAACATGACTTCGGCAGTTTTGTTCGAACGAATGATTCGTTGTTCTTTATCCAAAATCCAAATGGTGTCGTTTGTGGAATCAAAGGTTGTTTGCCATTCCAAAGCAGCCCGGGCTGTTTGTTCCTGGGCTTTCTTCAGTTCCGTTATCGGCAGGGAAGTCCCTATCAGTCTGCAAACACGATTATTTTCATCAATAATCGGTGAGATAATACTCATCCACCAAGTCATCTCATCACCGATTTTTACCGGATTTTCTCTGATAATCGGAACCTTTTTCTGAACACACAGGGCGTAAACTTCTTCG
Organism: SAR324 cluster bacterium; assembly: GCA_028280735.1. Classification (GTDB taxonomy): domain Bacteria; phylum SAR324; class SAR324; order XYD2-FULL-50-16; family XYD2-FULL-50-16; genus JAHJTV01. The sequence continues at coordinate 15,888 of JANQLH010000149.1, forward strand.
ACCAGTTCGGTGGGAATGGCAGGAAAAAAGTCGGTGAGTTCATCCGGTGTTTTACCAACAATTCTTTCAAGGGGAACGTTTCCTATTGATTTTAAGTGAAAGGGATTTGCCCCGGCATAAACAAATTTCTTTTCTTCAATCACATCAACGACGAAAAAACCTGCATCAGCGTTATAGTAGATTTCATTGAGCAGTTTCGAGGTCTTTTGATGTTCGTCGATCTCGCGCTGCAATCGTTTATTCAATCTAAACAGCACGAAGGCAATCACGCCCAGAAACGCCACTATTCCCAGTGAGGCAGCGACAATCCAATAATAGTCGGAAAGCCTGACGGAAGGATTGGGATCGTAAAGGAACTGATCCAAATCGACTTGTGTATCGGTAAATCCCAATTGCCGGTATGTTTTGCCGATATGTCGCCAACGACCTGGATTCAAGTGGCCAATAGTGACAATCTCAGCAAAAACCAGTTTTTTGGTTTCTTCCGCTTCGAACAATAAGTGATCCCTGTCCGGTGTTTTTTGAGCCGACGAGTACTTTTCAAGGATGAGCTCAACTATTTCTTCGGAGTTGTCCAAGGCATATTTCCACCCTTTCAGAGTGGCTTTTCGGAATTTCGCCAGTCGCCCCGGGTTCTCCTTGAGTTCATGAGAGGTAGTAAACAGAGAATCCCCATAAAAATCAACCCCATAATCCTGGGGTTGGATGATGAAATAGGGGATGTTTTTCTTTTTTAAGAGATAGGGCTGATCGGTTATATAAGCGGTAAACACTTTGGTTTTATCGGAAATAAGAGCATCCACGGACCAGACATGATCCAAATATTTCAGGTTTTCGGGACTGATCCCTTCCTTCAGGAACATGGCTCGAATAGAGGCACCGTCAATTACTCTCGGACTGATCATGATGGGTTCTGCGGCAGCCGCCTGCGGGGTGCTGATGCCGGATGATTTTTTGGTAAGTATGATATCGGCGGATTTTTGAAAAACTGCGGCCACTACAATGACAGGTTTGCCAAGTGCGCGGTAGATGATAAGCTCCGATCCGGCTATACCGTAATCCGCATTGCCGCTGACCACTTCTTCGACAACATTGAGCCCGGGATTGCTTTCCCTTGGTTCTACATTCAGGCCTTCTTCCCGATAAAATCCTTTTTCGATGGCCGCGTAATAACCTGCAAACTGAAACTGATGACGCCATTTGAGTTGGAGAACAATTGTGTCATCGGCATGACATTCTTCAAAAGACAGTAGGAGTAATAGGGCAATACATACAGGTTGCAGGAATTTTTTTTTCATAGCTTCACGCCGTGTTGCTCGGGATTGAGGTGTGATTCCGGATCAGCTTAAAGATAGTCATGATGAGCAGACCGAAAACAGGTCACTAGATTTCTTGATAGGATATCAAATTTCACTTGCTTATAAAAGATTAATACTTTTCTTAAAGGCACATTTATCTGTGTACGGAAATTCGAGACGAATGGGTGCACCAAATAGTTCCGGGATATCCGGCAGCATTAGTATTTCTTTATTGACGCTTTATGTCGTCCCTACGGGACTTGAACACCTTGGGTCCGAATACCAGCGGTTAACACCGCTGGCTACTAAAATGCCACCCCTTCGGGGTTTAATTGAATAGTCAACCATGCTTCAAGACTGTTAGA
>JANQLH010000176.1 GCA_028280735.1 SAR324 cluster bacterium
TTTCCACCTTCCACGGATACTTGCGGCTTGTTATCCACTGAATAACGCATAAAGATAACACCGGCTTTCCTTGCTTCAATATATTTACGTTCTCTTTCACCATAGGTTCGAATATCCCTGTAGAGGATAATCACCCTGGCATCCGGATTACGCTTCTTCAATTCCAAAGCACTTTCTACCGAGTGCGTACAGCATACCCTGGAGCAATAAGGCCTGTCCGGCTCCCTGGAACCAACACACTGGATAAACACTGCACAATCCACGGAATCGAGTTGCGGATCATTGGCCAGCATTTTTTGATCCAACTCCAGGCTGGTTACAATGTTGGGGCTGTCATCATAGCCATATTCAGCCGGTTTGTGTTCCGTAGCACCGGTTGCGATGGTAGCCACACCGTGTTCAATCACTTGCTCGCCTTCTTTGGAAGTAACAGTTGTACTGAAGCTACCGACAAAACCATCAACATTGCTAACCTTGCTGTTTAAATGAACCTGGATCTTCTCCTCTGAATTCACCTGCTGTATAATATCAGCCAGCATTTCCTGAATGTTTTCACCCTTCCAGGTTTTGTAAAGGTTATGTGCCTGTCCGCCCAGCTTGTTTTCCTTCTCAATCAAATGAGTTTGGTACCCTTGTCTGGCAAGACTCAGAGCCGTTGACATGCCGGCAATACCACCACCGACTACCATGGCGTTCTGGTTTACATTCAGCTTAGCTTCTTTCAGAGGTGCTTTCAGACCGATTTTGGCAACAGCCATGCGAACCAGTTCCTTGGCTTTCTCTGTAGCAAGATCAGGATTGGCTTTATGTACCCAGGATGCATGGTTTCTGATATTGACCATTTCAAACAGGTATTTGTTCAACCCTGCATTGATCAGGGTTTCCTGAAAAAGAGGCTCATGGGTTTTTGGAGTACAAGCAGCCACAATGATTCTGTTCAGGTTGTGCTCCTTGATAATCTCAGTCATGCTTGCCTGAGTATCCTGGGAGCAGGAATAAAGGTTGTTTGTCACATATTCCACATAGGGAAGCGAGGAAACGTACTCATTAACAGCCTGAACATCGACAACACCCGCAATGTTAATGCCACAGTGACAGATAAACGCCCCGATTCTCGGTCGATCTCCGGTCACGTTTCTTTCAGGGACAATTTCCCGGGTCCTGGTCAGGGTGTTTCGGGCTGAAGTCAGTATTTCACCTGCTGCAGTCGCTGCTGCACTGGCGTCCACCACTGCCTGGGGAATGTCTTTTGGTCCCTGGAAGGCGCCACAGACATAAACACCCGGTGTGGATGTTTCTACAGGATTCATGGTCGGGGTTTCAGCGAACCTGCCTTTGGTTAAGCTGAGATTAAATTGATCAGCCAGTCTCTTCAACTCCGGGCTTGTCTCCAAACCAACTGAAAGAACAATCATATCAAAGGTATCAGCGATCAACTCGCCATCCTCTTTGACGTAACGAATTTCCAAGTCACCGGAGTCCCCAACGGGATCGATGGTATGAACGCGAGAACGGATAAACTTGACCCCGTGCTTGTCTTTGGCTTCGTTGTAATATTTCTCAAAGTCCTTCCCAAAGGTTCGCATATCCATAAAAAAGATGGAGGCATCCAGTTCCGGATCATGTTCCCTGGCAATAGCCGCTTCCTTAATGGCATACATACAGCAGACCGAAGAGCAATAATCATTATCACAACGATTCTGCTCACGAGAACCCACACACTGAAACCAGGCAATTTTCTTTGGTTCCTTGTGATCGGATGGCCTCACCACATGTCCTTCGGTAGGACCGGAAGCGGAAAGCAATCGTTCAAACTGCAGAGAGGTAACAACGTTTGGATGATTCTCAAATCCGTAAAAATCCAATTTAGTTGGGTTATATGGTGAGAATCCGGAAGAAATAACCACCGAACCTACGTTCAATGCTACTTCACGATCTTCTTCAACATGAGTTTCATTGGTCAGTGCACCGGCGCCGCATACCTTCACACATTCCAGACATTCACAACAAACCATACAATCAATACATTTTTTGGCTTCCTGTTTAGCCTGCTCTTCGGTATATCCCAGTTCAACTTCGGTAAATCCTGATTTTCGTTGTTCCATCGGGATTCGGGCCATGTGCTCTCTAGGCGCCCAACGTACGTTTTTGGGTACCAGGTTGAAATCTTTTTGGGGAATTTCCGTCTTTTCCCTGCCGGCTTTCATGTCTTCGCCGTTCAGATAACGAATCATGGAGATTGCTGCTTCCTGTCCGGCACCGATAGCTGCAATAGCGATTGAAGCACCAGTCTGTGCATCACCGCCTGCAAAAACACCTTCCCGGGAAGTCTGGTAGCTAACGGGATCAACGTCAAAATCTCCCCACTTATTGAGCTCGATACCATCACTTTCCCTGAGGAATGATGCATCCGTCTTCTGGCCAATTGCAGGTATCAAAACATCGGCTTCTACTACAAATTCACTGCCTTCGACAGGAACAGGTCGTCTTCGACCACTATCATCCGGCTCACCCAGTTCCATTTGGATACACTTGATTCCCGTTAACTTGCCGTTTTCTGCAACGACTTCAACGGGAGCTCGCAGGAATTGAATATCCACATCTTCTTCCTTAGCGTCTTCAATTTCCTCATCACGGGCCGGCATTTCGGCTTCGGTTCGCCGATAGAGCATGACGACTTTTTCAGCACCCATTCTTAATGCTGTCCTGGCTGCATCAATGGCAACATCACCACCACCGACAATGGCAACTTTACCTTTGATTTCTTTCATATCGCCCAGGGCGGCATCTCTTAAAAATTTAACACCTGGTATAACACCTTCAACGTCTTCTCCCGGTACGCCAAGTTTCATATCCTTGTGACAGCCGATTCCGATGAAGATGGACTTGAAGCCGTCTTCCGTCAGACTGTCAACGGTGATATCCTTACCCATTACCGTATTGTATTTGATTTCAACACCGAGTCTTTGGATCCAGGCAATTTCCTTTTCCAAAATGGAAGGCGGTAAACGATAATCAGGAATACCAACACGCAACATACCGCCACCGACGGGCAATGCTTCAAAGATGGTCACCTTGAAACCTTCGAGAGCCAGGAAATATGCAGCGGTTAAACCGGCGGGACCCGCTCCGATAATGGCTACTTTTTCATCTCTTGGTTTGATTTCCGGAACTTCCAAGTCATCAATATCTACCTGGTCTGCTGCAAATCGTTTTAAGGTGCAAATTGAAAGGGGTGAATCCACTTCACTTCGCCGACAGGCATCCTCACAAGGATGAGGACAGATTCTTCCTAAAACACCCGGCATCGGCAGTGTTCGGGTGATAACCTCCATGGCTTCTTTATATTTGCCTTCGCCGATCATGGATACATAACCATGGGCGTTTACGTTACCGGGGCAGGCGGTGGTACAAGGAGATTTGTCCTTTTTGCTGATGGAAAACGCCCCGGGGACCGCCTGGGCGTATGGCCTGTAGACGGCCGTTCTGTCGCCGACACCCTGGTCGAAATCACTGGATAAGCTGACTGGGCAAACAGCGGAACAATCACCACAACCCGTACATTTATCGATGTCGATATAGCGGGCTTTTTGATTAAGCGTTACTGAGAAATTTCCTGCCTCTCCTGATATCTCCTTGATATCGGAAAGTGTATGTAGTTCGATATTTAAGTGCCGGCCGACCTCGACCAGTTTTGGAGAGATTATTCACATCGCGCAGTCGTTAGTGGGGAATGTCTTATCCAATTGAGACATTGCTCCCCCGATTGACGGGCTCTTTTCCACCAGATGTACATAATATCCGGAGTCAGCCAGATCAAGCGCCGATTGCATTCCGGCGATACCACCGCCGACAACCATTACCGACCCAATTACATCTTTTGACATTATTCCATTCTCCCGTTGAAGTTCTTGCTTTGCAAAAAGATAACTGTGGCAATATAAACACACAATTTCTCATAAAT